>JAZUQW010000224.1:0-3670 GCA_045605905.1 Eubacteriales bacterium | reverse complement strand
GGCAGCGAAATCTACGGCGGCCTTGCCAACGCTTGGGACTACGGCCCCCTCGGCGTTGAAATGAAAAACAATATCAAAAAGGCTTGGTGGAAGAAGGTTGTGCAAGAACGTCCCGAAAACGTTGGGCTTGACAGCGCAATTCTTATGAACCCCGAGGTTTGGGTGGCATCCGGTCACGTTGGCGGCTTTTCCGACCCCCTTATGGACTGTCGCGAGTGTAAGACCCGCCACAGAGCCGACAAGCTTATAGAAGACTATGCCGCACAAAACGGTATAGAGGTTAACCCCGGCGCTATGAGCTTTGAGGATATGGCGCAGTTTATTGCAGACAACGGCATTGTATGCCCCGACTGCGGCAAGGCTGACTTTACTCCCATTAAAAAGTTTAACCTTATGTTTAAGACCTTCCAAGGCGTTAACGAGGATACCGCCGCACAAATTTATCTGCGCCCCGAGACCGCACAGGGTATTTTTGTAAACTTTAAGAATATCCAGCGCACCACAAGAAAAAAGCTTCCCTTCGGCGTTTGTCAGATAGGTAAGTCCTTCCGGAACGAGATCACCCCCGGCAACTTCATCTTCCGTATAAGAGAGTTTGAGCAGATGGAAATGGAATTCTTCTGCAAGCCCGGTACCGACCTTGAGTGGTTTGCTTTTTGGAAGAATTACTGTGCAGAGTTTCTTTACAGCCTTGGTATGGCAAAGGAAAACCTCAAGCTTCGTGACCACGACCCCGAGGAGCTTTGCTTCTACTCCAAGGCAACTACCGACTTCGAGTATCTCTTCCCCTTCGGTTGGGGTGGGCTGTGGGGTATTGCCGACAGAACCGATTACGACCTTACCCAACACTCCGAGCACAGCGGCGAAAGCCTTGAATACTTTGATCCCGAAACCAACGAAAAATATATTCCTTATGTTATCGAGCCTTCTCTCGGCGCAGACAGAATTATGCTTGCCTTCCTTGTAGAAGCTTATGACGAAGAGGATATAGGCACCCCCGAAAAGCCCGATGTAAGAACCGTTATGCATTTGCATCCCGCCCTTGCACCCTTTAAGGCGGCTGTTCTTCCTCTCTCAAAGAAGCTTTCCGACAAGGCTATGGAAGTGTATAACGAGCTTTGCAAGAGCTTTACCGTGGATTTTGACGATGCAGGCTCTATCGGTAAGCGTTACAGAAGAGAAGACGAGATAGGCACTCCTTTCTGCATCACCTACGACTTCGACAGCGAAGAAGACGGCTGTGTTACCGTGCGTGACAGAGACACTATGGAGCAGGTAAGACTCCCCATCTCCGAGCTTAAGGATTACATCGCAGGTAAGCTGGAGTTTTAAGTTTTCTGTTGTTGGCTTGCTGACAACGTAAGTCTCTATAAAGACAATTCCTATAAGAAAAAACAGTAGGCTGTTCTTTGTGAACAGCCTACCGTTTTTTGTGGGGGCCCTCAAGAAGTCGTCAGGCTTCTTGGGGGCTTGTTTGTTATGTTTTATCCTTGTGCAAACAGGTCTAAAACCGAGTCGTCTACGGTGCCAAGGCCTTGCTCCCAATAATGGGTGGTATTTGTGTTACAGGAGGGGAAGCACTGACGCAGTATATAAGAATAAAGAACGGCTTTATTTTTTATATTTTCGTATTCAAAATAACCGTTATACTCGCTAATTTCCTTGTGGAACAGGTTTTCTATAATACGGGCGCGGTCCTCTGTGGGCGACACTCTTGAATACCCGTCTATAAACCACACGTTGGCGGGGTCGCTTTCCCAAGCCGCGGTGTAGCGCTTATTGTTTTCATAGTCGCTGTACACAAAGGTGTATGCATCGTCACCGGGGGCGGTATCGTTCCAAACGGTCATCCAATCCACATTGCCGTTTTCGCTTACATAGCTTATACGGCGGTCAAACACATGGGAAAGCTCGTGGGGGAGGTTAACCGTAACAGCTTCGTTTATATCCAACGCCAGTATTATATAGCCGCCATCATCCGTAACAAAGGCGCCGGCTTCGGAAAGCGAATCTCCTGCCACGCCGTATATGGTTCCGCAAAGGTATATGCGCAGGCCGAGATGGGTAGCTTCGTACGCTTCCTTAAGCATACCTTGGGGATACAGCGCGAGGGTGTCTTCTATTTTGACAACGGCGATAAAAATTTTGTAAGGGTCGGTTTCTGCATGCGCAACATAATCGTATGTAATATAGTCGTTACCCTCGGCGCCGTAGATAAGCTCTACGCCGGTCTTGGCATATATCTGCTCTACCTTCTCGGCGGTCATTAAGGCCATGTCCACGTTGTTTAACAGCGTTACCTCCACAGGCGTATTTTCCGTTTCTGCGGCGGCGGTGGCTACATCGTATATATAAATCTCACAGCCCTCTGCAGACGGCGCAATAAGCATTGCGCTACCGTCGCGATTAAACTGTACAATCGTACCGTAGGCATCCGATGCAAGGCTTATTTCAGAGATGAACGTGCCGCTTGCGATATTATAAAAGCGTACAGAGGCATCGTAAAGTATATGGTAGGTTGCCGCGTAGCCAAGCTTTACGTCATACAACACTTCGTCATCCTGCATAGGCATTAAAAGCTTTTGATCGCTGTTTAAGGAGCCCAAAACTATATATCCCGAAGAAGAATAGTCTATCAAATCGCCCATCAAGCTGTATTGAGTATTTAGCATTATATCTTCTGAATTTCCGGTGATTGGGTCTAATACGTAGTAATTGTCATTTGACAAGCACGCTATAAATCCGCGGCTGTTATATTTTATATCCCATACAGAAACATTCAGCTCCAAGTCGTGCTCGGTCACGTGGGAAGTTTCTATATCCACAAGCGCTAATGTGTTTGTGTCGGAACGGGCAGCAAGGGCATACTTACCGTCGGGGCTTACTGAAATTGCAGATATTGCGTATTCTTCGCCGTCCTCAAGTGTGGGATCCCCGAGGTATGCAAGGCTGTCGTTACCGTCTTTATCGTAGAACACTATTTCCATATTGGATTTATCCGCAATCCAAAATCCGCCGTCATTAAGAACGCCTTTGTCATACCAAAAAGGCATGGTAACGGTTTTAATAAGCTCACCCGTCTCTAAAGAATACAGGGCGCCCAAATCTGACTCATCCCAATAAAATACAAAAAGCAGGTTGCCGTTTACTAAAGCAGAAAAGCCGTCGGACCGGGGTGTCTCGATGGGCAACTTGTAAAGATGCGGGGTGTCTGTGGCGGTGGCGCAGGCGGGGATGTTTACATTGCCTGCAGAGGCATAGCCGCCGTTTTTTGCAAAAAACTCTTGGGCGGTGGTTGCTTCTTCCTCTTCTTGGCTTGCTTCGTCCTCGGAGGATTCTTCTTCACTGCTGATGTTTTCGGTGTCTACGCTTTCCTCAAGGCTTTCAAAGCTGTCATCGCTTTCTGTAATACTATCTGTCACTTCGGGGGTAGAAAGGCTCTCGTTTTCCTTTGCATCTTCTCCGCAAGCGCCGAATACACAAAGCAACATCGCCAACAGCAAGGTTATTGCTATAAGTTGTTTTTTCATACAAATGCCTCCTCGTCTTTGCTTTACTGACATTATAACACAGCCGACGGAATATTTCAACTAACATATGCAGAAACCGTATTTACAAATCCCGCAAGCGCTTTATTTCACTAAATAACCCCGAGAAGCCTGACGGCTTC
>JAZUQW010000223.1:0-2426 GCA_045605905.1 Eubacteriales bacterium | reverse complement strand
AGAAATCTGACGATTTCTTGGGGACCCCGACAACAAAGACCTCGATGAATTTCATCGAGGTCTTGCAGGTTGATGACAAACCTTGTCATCAACCTGGCAGACTGTTGAGAAAGAGTACAGACAATACGAACCGAGGCGAGAGCTGTACTTGGTACTGTGAGCCGAGGTTCGTTTTGAACGAAAAAATACGACAAATTACAGAAAGCGGGGATGCTTCCCCGATTTTCCTCATTATAAGTAATGATGTTTTTGCTTTTTTCGTGATCTGTGCCTTTGTCAGCAGTCTGAAAGACCTCGATGAATTTCATCGAGGTCTTATCATCTTAACGGAAAGTATCCGCCGGTTTGTTTTTTATATGTTATTGATTCAACTTATCAAGCAAAGCGTTTACTGCTTCTTCTATTTGAGCAAACACCTTGTCAAAGTTGCGGGTATACCAGGGGTCCTCTATTTCACCGCCACTTGTGTACTCTGTAAGCAGCTTAAGTTTATCCTGCGGGTCGCCGCCGAAAATTTTGTGTGCCGCACGGAGGTTTTGCTTATCCATAACAAAAAACAGCTCGTACCCGTCGTAATCGGCTTTTTTAAGCAGGCGTGCCTGCTTACCGCTGCAATCGATGCCACGCTCGGCAAGCATACGCTTGCACACGGGGTAAACTCCGCCGCCGCTGCCATCGGGATAAATATTGTCATCTGCAACCGCCGCTGACTCACCCAAAAAGCGGGAAGAAAGCCCACGGCGCCCTACAGTTTCGTTAAACAAAAACTCTGCCGTGGGACTGCGGCATATATTACCGTAACAAATAAACAGTATCTTTCGCATCGCTTATTTAGCTTCTATATAGCCTTTTCTGTAAAGCATTTCAGCTATAAGAACCGCACCGCCTGCGGCACCTCTCAAAGTGTTGTGAGAAAGGCATACAAACTTATAATCAAATACGGGGTCGTTTCTAAGTCTGCCTACGGAGATTCCCATGCCGTTGCCTATAGTGCGGTCAACGCCTGTTTGAGGACGGTCAAACTCCTCAAAGTAGGTTATAAACTGTGCGGGTGCGCTGGGAAGACCCAAAATTTGAGGTTCGCCCTTGTACTCGCGCCAAATATTGATAACCTCGTCAATGGAAGGCTTAATGCGGGTAAAGGAAAGAGAAACTGCCGCCAAGTGGCCGTCAGAAACAGGTACGCGTATGCACTGTGCGGAAATAACGGGTTCTGCATCGGGTTTAATAACGGAACCGTCAACCTTACCCCAGATCTTAAGAGGTTCTTTTTCGGTCTTTTCTTCTTCGCCGCCTATGTAGGGAATAACGTTGTCGTTCATCTCGGGCCAATCCTTAAAGGTCTTGCCCGCGCCGGATATGGCTTGGAAAGTAGTAACCGTTGCCTTTGTTATGCCAAAATGGCGCAAAGGAGTAACGGCGGGAACAAAGCTTTGAATAGAGCAGTTGGGCTTAACGGCTATAAAGCCGCGGGTGGTACCCAAACGCTTCTTTTGCATAGGTATAACTTCCAAATGCTCGGGGTTGATTTCGGGTATAACCATGGGTACGTCAGCAGTCCAACGGTTAGCAGAGTTATTGGAAACAACAGGGGTCTCTGCTTTGGCGTAAGCTTCTTCAAGCGCCAATATTTGGTCCTTGGGCATATTTACTGCGCAAAAAACAAAGTCAACAAGTGCGCTCACTTCTTCAACCTTTGCTGCGTCCATAACCACCATGTTTTTAACCTTTTCGGGCATGGGGGCTGCAAGCTTCCAACGGCTGCCAACAGCTTCTTCATAGGTTTTACCTGCGCTGCTGCTGCTTGCGGCAAGTACAGCTATTTCAAAATAAGGGTGATTTTCAAGCAAAGTAATAAAGCGTTGACCAACCATACCGGTTGCGCCTATAATACCGCATTTTATTTTCTGGCTCATGATGTTTTCTCCTAAATTCTATTTTTTTGATTGCAAAGGGGGCTAAACAGCCCCCTTACAGTATTCAGTTTATGTAGCGTAATTATTCTGCGCTTGTTTCGGAAGCTTCGGTGCTTTCGATAGCAGGTTCAGAAGTTTCGGCGCTAACAGCGGCATCCTCGGAAACCTCGGTGCTTGCTTCAGCATCTTCGGAAACAACAGCGTCTTCAGATGCTTCTGCGCTTACAACATCATCTTCAGAAACTTCTACGCTTGCTTCTACATCTTCAGACTCTTCGGTAGACTCTTCCTTATCGTCTTTGTCCTTACCGTCGTCTTCTTCCTTCTCCTCGTTATACTTCTTTATCTCATCCTGAACTTCCTTGGGGATGCCTGTAAAGGTAGTTTTGGAGAAGGTCATAAGAGAACTCCAATTTTTAATAACCGTGTTGGTGGTATCAACTTCCTTATCGTCGTCCTTGTCGTCCTCATCGGTTTCGGGCGTGATGGAGAAGTCACAGCTCTTAAGGG
>JAZUQW010000222.1:0-6059 GCA_045605905.1 Eubacteriales bacterium | reverse complement strand
GTGGGGGTTGCGTCCACTTCTGCTTTTGATGTTACATATATGCAGTTAAGCCCTGCCGGCTGTGATGCCATCATAGGTCTATACTCCTGCCGCTGAGGATACTGATACTGGGGTAAATATGTGTTCTGGTACATGTGCTACCTCCTGTCTCGTTCTTTCTGGTATAATTTTCGCATAAAAAAAGAGCCTCTCGAAGTGCATCGAGAGGCTATTTATCGTACATTTATAAGCTGTTTACAAGCTGTTTTTCGGCGGATTTTACACGACGCCGGATTTGATCATATTCGAGGCGTCGGTCTGGATAGCGGCGCTGGTATTCGGATGTGAGTTCATCCAGGAAAACACCGTCAAGCAAACGGCGTTCTAACAACCAACGGTCCCGCTCATTGTGGACATGCTCCAAAATAAGTTTTTGCCATTCTGCGCGGGTTTTCTTATTAAGTGTATTCTTATCCATATAAAGCAGGCTCGCTTCTCCATAAGCCGTACCTCCTTTATTTATTATTATGGATTGCCCTCCGGCTGAAGATGACCGGAGGGCTTTGAAAGGGAGGAAATCCCAGCCGAGGGATGTTACTGTTTTTTGTTATACTGTGCGGTGGATACGCCGATGATTGCGCCGAGGAAGGCCTCCACAAGCATAATGGTGGTGGGTATTTCCTCTGCATAAGGCCAGCCCCAACAAGCGGCAAGTCCGGCGTAGAGAGCACCAAGGGAGGGAAGGACTACAAGGCAAAGCCATTTAAGGATGGTGTATACCGTGTCGTTCAGTTTCATTTCTTTGATATCCATAGTGTTTTCTCCTTTACTTAATTATTGTTGAAAGTAATGCGCCGGCAACACTGCCGCCAAGGGCAGATATACCGGCGGTTATGAGTGTGTTCCAGCGACCGGCTGGCTGCAGCTCCAAAGCTCGTATCCGAGCCTCATGTTCAGCCTGGGCAGCGGCGTTGTTCTCCTGCAGCGTGGCAAGACGCGTGACAATACCGGTCAGCTCCCTGAGATTGTTTTCTATGGTGCCAATGTCCGATTTATCCCGGGCAAAGCGTTCGTCCATCATCTTGCCATGTTCAGCGCACACAGCCTTTGTTACGTAGGGAGAATCGCTCATCAGCCTACACCTCCTCAATATTTCCTTTGAATTTCCTGCCGCCGATAACGATGTAACATTCGCCGGTGGAAGGAACAGCGTCGGGTACGTCCTCACCGTCAACATCATGGGCTTCGACAAACTGAGCAATGGCGGCAATGGTCTTTTTGCCGGCAATACCATCAGCCTTGCCGCAGTTATAGCCGAGGGAGTTAAGGGCGGTCTGGAGCACCTTAATCTCCGCTCCCCGCATCATGGGGTCGGTCATAGTGACTACAATGGGGCTGTCGGATACTTCCTCATCGGTGATGAAGGAAAGTCTGCCGTAGCGATTCCAGTAGGACTTGCCGCTTGCGTTGATGTCACGGAGAACTACGCCGTCATCTCTACCCTTGGATTCGATTACCATGTTGTCACCGACAAATACGCCAACGTGGTGAATCCTTTCGCCGTTGTGACGGAACACAAGGTCGCCTGCTTCAAGGTCTGCACGGTCTATCGGCTCACAGATTCTGTAAAGGCCACGGCTGGACATGTCAGATTCGATATAACCACGCTCCAGAAGGAAAGCCACGATAAGGCCGGAACAGTCAAAAGCATACAGGGGGTTCTTTGCCGCTGCTTTCATAAAGTCAATGGCTCGGTTAGCGTTGGCAACAGAGGTTTCCTTTTTATGGATCCACTGTTCGGGGCTGTCCGTGCCGGTAATCATTTCGCCGTCTGCGCCCCAAACGTACATATCGCCAATGTGGGACTTGAGCCATGATATAAAATCTGTCCTGCGGCTCATATTGTTACCTCTTGGCGCGTTTAACGGTCTGGAAAAGCATTACAGCGGCAAGCGCAACAAGGGCAAGAATAACAATTCCTGTTACGGTATAATCGCCTGTCTTGGGAATGTACATTTCCGCTTTGGGTGTGGTATTGAAATTGTAGCAAGCGGATACGGAGCGGTTGGTCTTCATGGCATAATACAGGTCTTCGGCTGTGTCGGCTACTTCGTAAGCGGTGTCTTTTACTTTAATGCAAATATTGGCGGGGTTGGTTACTACAATTCCTTCGATGTAATAGCGTCCTGTCACAAGCTCCATAAGGGGTTCTTCGATTTCCACGCCGTCCACTTCAATGAGCAGTTCAAGGTTGTCCATATCCATGAAGCGGGGGACATCAATATCCACTCTCAGACGGAACAGTTCGTTTTCTACATAAGTCTTGTTGACGGCCTTGCCGGTCTGATAATCCACAGGCTGTATGTCTATGGTTATCTTTTCATCGGCGGCAAAGGCGGTTGTCATGCTGCATATCAGCAGGATACAGAGGATAAGAGAAAAGATGCGTTTCATTTGATTTTCCTTTCGTTTAACATGCTTTGTTGTATTAAAAAGAGCCTTTCGGCTCGATTTTCGGCTGAATGCCTGTGTTATTTTACTTGACCGATAGTTGACTAACTAAAAGAAAAACTCTAAGTTAGTCTAAGTTTGTGTTAGTTTGTCGAATGTATTGAGTTGCCTCCCTGCCCTGCCTATAATGCAAGAAAAAACAGGGAGGCAATTATGATTATTTACGATGAATCAACAGGCACTTACTTTGACAGTGATAAAGTGGATGCCATTATAGCCCACTTCCTTATGCTGTATGCCCCGGATGACTGGCGAGAGAGAATCGCTGAGCGCAGTTAACTCTGCAATTCCCACCCTGCGGCGTACTGCTCGGGGGTGTAGACATTGGAATTGAGCAGGGACTTGTAAATATTCCCCTTCCACCATCCTAACTCATCCAGAGCAAATGCATCGGCTGCGGTGAAGGTTTCGGGGATTACCCTTGCACCGTCACGGTAGTTGATGTCTATCCAGAGAAGGGGATTGTTGTCGGGGTTATTCTCCTCGATGTCCCACAAGTCCTGTGCCGCCATCTTCAGTGCGCCGTTCCAGTTGATTCTGGTCTTGTAGGGGATAAGCGCACCGTCATATTTCATTGTGGGGTACAAGTCTACACATGCCGATGCTTCCTTGTCGGGGACAACAGGCAGGGCAGTTTCAAGCTGCTTGCGCCATGCTCGTGCTTCCTCTTTTGTACGAATAGGCATTTACTCCACCTCCCCTGTCAGAATATCAATGATTTCTTCGGGGTCATCTACTGGTTCGGGTATGACTATCTGGATAAATTCCCCATCGGTATAAGCCCAAGTGTAACGCTCTACGCCTTCGGGCACTTCGGGGACTTCCTCAACCTTGGCATTGTAGAAGGCCACTCCGTTCGCCACAGGGTAGCCGTTGTTTTGATAGGTTACTTCTTCGGAGATTGCCAGTATGCGGTCATCGTTGTTGTTTAATACTAAAAACATGGTATCCTCCTTACGGTGTGACTACTTCTGCCATCTGGCCTGCGGTTGCGCCCTTTGATGCCACTCCGTCAAGGCGGGATTCGTAGGGAGCGGCGGTGGTTTGAGAGATGCAAGGGGCAACAATAATGCTGCGCATCCCGCTTACAATAGCGACCCATCCCGCATAAGCATCGCAGCGGTGAGTTCCAGCATACTCATAAAGTCCGCTACTATCAAGAGCAGTGTTAAGTTGTGTTTCCGTACCCGCCGCCATGTCGATTAAGGTTAAATGAAGCGTAGCGGAAGTGGATGTATTGCTTGACCTTATAAGCGAAAGTAGTTTATCATCACTTATTTTGACGATTTCCGAATGAAATTCAATCTCCGTGTCGAGGTATTGTTCACTTGTTAGTGTGCCGGTTAAGGGGTCATAAGTAATTAGGTGTTCAGTTCGATTTTCTCTACATCCTATTTGCGCAATAACATTTTCGGCAATTTTGCAGCACGGCCCGTAGTCGGCGTTGCTCACTTCAAAATTTTCGGTGCTTATAGTGGTGCCCGTAACATGAATAAGCTTTCCAGCAAAGCTGCTGTTTATGGAGCCATTGATAGGGCATATAACCGTGTTTTCATTCAAGGCACACAACGATGTTATCAGGCCTTTATACGATACACCCGCTGTGGTATTTGAAAAAATTAAAACAGGTAAGGAGCGCGATATTGCGTTTGCATCCTCATCATAAACCCATGATATTGCAACCGAGCGATAGTAACTTCCGGTGACATCATAGTCTGTTGTCAAAGGAAGTACAGTAACAAAAGTGGTGTCGGATAACGATACAATGCGCAGGGGTGTATTCGATGTGCCGTTTTCTAAAACAAAGGGGTCTTCAGAAATGGCCGCCACAGTAATTTCCCCAGCCATATCAGTTTCCAAAATTAACACGGCAGATTTACACACATAATTTGAGCTGCTTGTGGCGTAGCCCGCAAAAACTATCGCAGCTCTGTTATTATTTAGTCTGGTTATATTAACATCAGGGTTTTGTGTGTCAGCAAAATAGAGAAGGCACTTCTCTCCCAATTCCCATGCACCATTTGTGTATGTTGCTACCTGAGCATAAACGCTCACGCCTTCATTGCCCTCCACATGAGTATATATTATCTGCCTTTCCGACAGCACGCAGACAGCAACACCGTGTCTGGTTATAGTGCCTGTGTCAAATGTTGCCACTTCCGTAAACGCAGGTACTTCTACGCCCTTCGTAGTCAACTGCACAAAGTCACCCTTGGATATATTCGCTGTGGCAAGGTACTCGCCTTTTACGCCGTTGATTTTTGCGCCGCCGCCAAAAGTTCCTTCAACCTGAATCATGAGAAAATTACCTCCACAGGAATGTCTATCACAGGTGCTTCGCCTGTTGCCGTAAGGGTTAGGGTGTTTGCACTCTGGCCTGTAACACGAATCTGCGCTTCGCCAAAGGCAGACCATTGCTCATCCGTTGCGGTCTGTGCTATGCGGATACTTCCGTTGCTTGCGGCTGTGATGCCGGGGACGGAAAGGGTATAGGTATAAGGGTTATCGCCAGACCAGTTTGTCAGCTCAAGGGTAGCGGGGTACACCGTGGGTTTGGATGCATATTCGGAGGGAAGTTTGCCGCCGAGCATGTCGGCATCATCTGCCTTGTCTACAACGCCGTCACCGTTGGTATCATATATATCCTCGCTCATAAAGCTTACATCTGCCCAATCTGCATCGTAAAAACGGTCAGAGTTTTTGATAAGGTACTGGCCTTCAAGACCGCCGACAGGCAGGCCGTTTGCCGCTGCACCTACTTCGGGCAGTTTATAGGTGCCGTCATCTGCGAGGAAGAGGGTACCTTCCCGATCTGTGACTACTCGGTCTGTAAGTTCCTTCAGTTCCGCCAGAAGTTCCTGCACGGACTTACCTTCCATGCCTTGTACTTCTGCGCCAATGGAAGATGCCCCATCCGAAGACAGGGCATCGATAAGAGAATTTACAACAGTCCGCAGCTGATTGGAATTGGAATCGAAGATGGTCTTCATTTCCTCAGCCGTGCGCTGCGGTCTGTCAGCTTCGTTTACTATGGGATTTTCCCATTCGGTTATTTTGAGGTCTTGAATCATTTTTTACTCCTTTAATCCGGCACCCAAACGCCGTCTACTTTTTTAATGGAATAAATTCGGCTTCCGCCCCAAGTGTCGCTCTTATAGCCGTATACTTCAGACCAGAGGTACTGTTTATACTCGTCGCTGACATTAAGGCTTTCAAGCAGGTTTGCAACCTTGCACTTTTTGCTGCCGTCTATGCTGTCGCCGTTTTCGTCCTTATCGCCCTTAATTTCGCCCGCCTGTTTGATTTTAAGATATTCTCTGGCGGGTACCTTATATGCCGCCTCTGCTTCCTTCCAATCGTTATACGCGGACTTGCCTATAAGAGTAAGCTCGTGCGCTGCGGGATCGGTATAGTCTACTATCCAGTCATCTCCGATGGTCTTTCGGGCAAGGGCGGTTTTCTGTTCGGCGGTGAGTTTGGTTTCATATATCTGCTGGGAGAGTTGTTTTTTGACTTCCGACGTTACTTTTTCATCCCCTATACTCATTCCCAAGTCGGATCGTAGCCAT
>JAZUQW010000221.1:0-4361 GCA_045605905.1 Eubacteriales bacterium | reverse complement strand
TTGTATATTTTTATATTTTTTCGTTCAAAACGAACCTCGGCTCACAGTAGCAATCTACAGTTTTCGCCTCGGTTCGTCTTGTCTGTATCCTTTCTCAACGCTCTGTCAAGCTGATGACAAGGTTTGTCATCAGCTTGAAGGGATTGCTTTTCAAGCAATCCCTTTTAAAATTTTATATCATCTAAAAAACAAGGTAGACATTTTGGTTTTTAATGCTATAATAGAGTAAATGAAGGGTGGGGTGATTGATGATGGATAAAGAGCTTGCTGTGCTTGAATCAATACGTGCCGAAATGGAGGGCTTAAAAGGCAATTTGGGCTTTTACTATAAAAACCTTTCCACAGGCTTTGAGTACGGCGTGGGCGAGGATGGTGTATACCAAGCCGCCAGTGTTATAAAACTGCCGCTGTATTTGCATATTTGCAATAAATGTGCGGCGGGTGAGCTGTCTATGGACGACCGCATTGTTACCGAGCTTTCGGATAAAGTACCAAGCTGTGGCGCTCTTAATATGTTCACAGGCGCGGTGGAAACGGATATACGCACCCTGTGCCGACTTATGATCTGCATAAGTGATAACACTGCCACCAACCGCCTGCTTCGTCTGTGCGGTTTGGCAGATGTAGAGGACGGCTTTAAGGCGATGGGGCTTGAAAAGACAAAGATACGCCGTTTTCTGTTTGACAGCGCAGCCTCGGCAAAGGGCATACAGAACACCATTTGCCCCAAAGAGCTGGGAATATTGCTGGAAAAGCTTTACCGCGGTGAGTTTGTAAGTCCCGATATAAGCAAAGAGATTATCAACACCTTGCTTGAACAGCAGATAAACCACAAGCTGGGCGGCAAAATATGTGATGAAGTCGCCATAGCCCACAAGACAGGCGAGGACGACTTTTTAAGTAACGATGTGGGGATAGTGTATGCTTCACAACCCTTTGTAGTATGTTTTGCAGGTTACAACACAGATGTATACCTGTGGGAGGATCTTATCCGCAGGGCGGCATACGATCTATACAAGGCTCAAATATAAAGGAGGAAAGACAATGGCATTTATAGACTTAAGATTCTACAGCGAAACATTAGGTATGCAGACCGAGGCGGCGGTTATTATTCCCCAACGCTCCACCGTGGGGCAAATAGGGGTAGAGACCAACGCAAAGCCCGGCGCTTACAAGTGCCTGTACCTGTTGCACGGCTTGGGCGGCGACAGCCTTTCTTGGATGCGCCTTTCTTCCATCGAGCGCTATGCCCTTAAATACGGCATCTGCGTGGTAATGCCCCGTGCGGACAAAAGCTATTACTGCAATATGCGCCATGGATTAAATTACTATGACCACATAGCCAAAGAAGTACCTGCCACCGTGTGCGAGCTGCTTAATATCTCCGACAAGCGTGAGGACAGCTTCATAGCAGGGCTTTCAATGGGCGGCTACGGTGCGCTAAAAATAGCGTTAAGAGAGCCACAGCGTTTTTGTGCAGGCGCGGGTCTTTCTCCCTGCGGCGATATACGTAGTCTCAAAGGCTTTAGAAAAGAGTTTCTGACCGTTTTCGGCGATGATGAGGTTATCCCCGATGAGGATGACGCACTCTATCTTGCAGAAAAGCAAAAGGATAACCCCCAAAAGCCACGCCTGTATATGGGCATCGGCACCGAGGATTTCCTGTACGAAAACGCCAATAACCTGCGCCGTAAGTTGGAAGAGTGTGGCTACGACCTTACTTATCGCGAAAGCAGAGGCGCCCACAATTGGGATTTTTGGGATGAGTATATCCAATATGTGTTTGAATGGCTTGCCGATATGATAAAATAACCCGTTGCGGAGGGCAAAAACAAACGCCCTCCCACATTTTTGCTTAAAAATTTCAAAACCTCTTTACAAACGGAGGAAAATGATGTATAATACATACGTAAATAAACTTTAGTTTACTAAAGTGTTTTAGGAAGGACTTTTATTATGAAACGTATTTTAACCTTTGCGCTTACCCTTGTACTCGTACTTTCCACCGTGTTTTGCTTTACTTCTTGTAAAGAACAGACCGACTGGGAAAAAGTTCAGGACGAAGGCAAATTCATTTGCGGTATTACCGAGTATGCACCTATGAACTACTATGAAGACGGCAAGCTTGTTGGCTTTGATACCGAGTTTGCAAAGGCCGTTGCAGATTATCTCGACGTTAAGGTTGAGTTCCAGGTAATCGACTGGGACAATAAGTATACCGAACTTAACAGCGGTAACATCGACCTTATTTGGAACGGTTTTACCAAGGGTATGGAAGGTGAAGTATCCCGTACCGATTATGTTGACTTTACTTATGCTTATCTTGAAAACCGTCAGTGCGTAGTAACCAAGGCTGACCGTTTGGAAGAGCTTAATACCAAAGAATCCTTCGCAGGCAAAAAAGCTGCAGTAGAAAGCGGCTCCTCCGGTGAGGCTGTTGCTCAAGAGCTTGCAGGTGACAACGAAAAGGTTGTTGGCTTCTCCAGCCAAGCAGATGCGCTTAAAGAGCTTCTTGCAGGTACAGTTGACTTTGTTGTAATTGACTGGCAAATGGCTAACTCTATGGTTGGCAAGGGCGACTACGGCACCCTTTCCATTAACGACGCTTACGTGCTTGAACCCGAAGTTTACGCTATCGGCGCTCGCAAGGGCAGTGACCTTACCGCTAAAATCAACGAAGCTATAAAGGCACTTGCCGCAGACGGAACTCTTGAAGAGATCGCTGCAAAATACGGTCTTGAAAACGACCTTATCCCCGAGCTTATGGGTTACGAAGTTGTTGAAGAATCTGTAGATACCGCTCCTGCAATCAGTGCTGATGCTACAGAGAACAGCGCTGAATAATGAGCTTTGTTGACATAACCTTAAGGCTGTTTGACGGCTTTAAAGTATCCTTTTTGCTATTTGCATTAACCCTTGTGTTTTCCTTGCCTTTGGGTCTTATCATATCCTTCGGCTCAATGTCAAGATTTAAGCCCCTGGCTTGGCTTTGCCGCATTTTTGTGTGGATAATCCGCGGTACCCCCCTGATGCTTCAGCTTTTTGTGGTATTTTATGTACCCGGTCTTGTTTTTCATGTGCAGTTGTTTGGGGGCGATAACGGAAGGTTTTTGGCGGCGCTTGTGGCATTTGTCATTAACTACGCCTGCTATTTTTCCGAAATTTTCCGCGGTGGCATACAGGGCGTGCCGAAAGGGCAGTACGAGGCGGCACAGGTGCTTGGCATGACCGCAAGAGAAACCTTTTTTACGGTTGTCTTTATGCAGGTTGTAAAGCGCATACTTGCCCCCGTAAGCAACGAGGTCATCACCTTGGTTAAGGATACTTCTTTGGCAAGGACTATTGCTGTTGCGGAGATTTTCTACATCAACCAGTCCGAGTTTCTTTCAAAAGCGTTGATATGGCCTCTCTTCTACATAGCGGCGTTCTTCTTGCTGTTTGTGGGTGCGCTTACACTTTTCTTCGGTTGGTGTGAGAAAAAGCTTTCCTACTACAGAGTGTGAGGTGTGCTATGGCGATTTTAGAAATTAAAAATCTTAAAAAAAGCTTTGGCAACGTCCAGGTTTTGCATGGCATAGATTTTTCAATGGAAAAGGGCGAGGTGGTTGCGGTTATCGGTGCCTCCGGTGGCGGTAAAACAACCTTCTTGCGTTGTTTAAACTTCCTTGAGATGGCAAACGAGGGCACAATCGATTTTGCCGACGGATTCAAGTTTGATGCTTCTAAAGAGTACACTCCAAAAGAGATACGTTCTATGCGTTTAAAAATGGGGCTTGTATTTCAGTCCTTTAACCTTTTTCCGCAGTACACCGCGCTTGAGAATGTTTACATTCCCTTGCAATTGCGTTCGAAGGAAAGAAATAAGGCACAATTTCCTTTTGGCAAGGCTCGTCGGGAGGCTATGAAAATTTCCTTGGAAGAGAACAAACAAAAAGCTGTAAATTTGCTTGCCGAGGTAGGGCTTTCCGATAAGATGGGTAACTACCCCTGTCAGCTTTCCGGCGGACAGCAACAGCGAGTTGCTATTGCAAGGGCTTTGGCACAGGACCCTGCCGTGTTGTGCTTTGACGAACCTACCAGCGCACTTGACCCCGAGCTTACGGGTGAGGTGTTGCGTGTTATCTCCGAGCTGAAGGAGCAGGGCCGCACAATGTTGGTGGTAACCCATGAGATGGAGTTTGCACGTAATGTTGCAGACCGAATACTGTTTTTTGCAGACGGCGTAATTGAGGAGGAGGGCACTCCCAATCAGCTCTTTTATCAGCCCAAATCACCAAAGCTTGCGGCTTTCTTACACATAAACAAATAAGTAAAAGACCTTTTAAGCGGTTGTCGCTTAAAAGGTCTTTAAGTCGGATCGT
>JAZUQW010000220.1:0-3542 GCA_045605905.1 Eubacteriales bacterium | reverse complement strand
ACGCAAAGACCCATTACGGAGCCGCCGCGGAAAGCAACCTTTAAGGTTTCGCCAAGACTTTTTGTCTCACGCGCTTTGTTGGCTACACGTACGTTAGCGTATGTAGCAACCTTCATACCGATATAGCCTGCAGATTCACTCATAACAGCACCGATGAGGAACGCTACGCCCGCCTGCCAAGAAATAAGAAGTGCCAATAATGCCGCAACCACTAAAGCCACAACAACAATAACTTTAATTTCATAGCTTAAGAATGCGTTAGCACCGATACGGATAGCGCTTGCTATCTCTTTCATTCTGTCGGTACCTTCTCCCATCTTCTTAACCTTGAAGAAGCTGAAAGTGGCACAAGACAGAGCAAGAACTGCTGCAAATATTACAACAATCAGTAATAGTTCCATACAATACCTCTCTAAAAATAAATAATGATATATATGGCCCAGTCAAATCGGCAAATACCGATTTGAACGGAAGCGGTGGTAAATTTAAGCGCAAATATACATATATATTATATATTCCACATCTACGCCCATCGTAGTATAGCATGTTTTTTTCCTTTTGCAACAATTTAATTGTGTCCAAAATGTAAATTTGGAAAAGAAACAGCAAAGGAACCGATAACATTCAGCAAAGAAACCAATAATACACGGAAAAGAATCCCATAAGAAACGGCAAAGAAAATGTTTGAAAAAATCAAAAAACGAATTGTTTTTGTCAAAAAAGGAAAAGCTATTGACAGAAACAAAAAAGGGGTATAAAATAACATTTAGCGCGTTCACGCGCCGAATATACAAAAGCGAGGCTTGATTTATAATGAGTGAATGTACACACAACTGCGAAACATGCAGTGCAAATTGCTCTTCTCGCAGCAAGGAAAGCTTGCTTGCAAAAGAAAATCCGCTTTCCGCTGTAAAAAACGTTATTGCGGTTGTTAGCGGCAAGGGCGGCGTTGGTAAATCCTTGGTTACCACTTTGCTGTCCGTTAATATGCGTCGCCGCGGATATGAGACCGCTGTGCTCGACGCTGATATAACAGGGCCCTCCATTCCCCGCGCTTTCGGCACCTCTAAAGAACGTGCCGAGGGTAGTGATGCAGGCATTTTCCCTGTTGTTAGCAAAACCGGTATTAAGCTTATGTCCCTTAACTATCTTTTGGAGAACGAAAGTGACCCCGTTGTTTGGCGCGGTCCCGTTATTGCAGGCACTGTAACCCAATTTTGGACTGATGTTGTGTGGGGCGATGTTGACTTTATGTTTGTTGATATGCCTCCCGGAACAGGCGATGTGCCTCTTACCGTATTCCAATCTCTGCCCGTTAAGGGTATAGTTGTGGTTGCTTCTCCCCAAGAGTTGGTTTCAGTTATAGTTGAAAAAGCCGTTAAGATGGCAGAGCTTATGAATATTCCCGTTTTGGGCTTGGTAGAAAACATGTCTTACTTTATGTGCCCCGATTGTAACACCAAGCACAAAATATACGGTGACAGCCACATTAAGCAAGTAGCCACCGCCCACGGGATAGAAAGCGTTTCTGAATTGCCTATAGACCCCAAGCTTGCCGCAGCTTGCGACAAGGGAATGATAGAGCTGTTTGAAGGCGACTGGCTTGACAAGCTTACAGACATTATCGAGGAAAAAGGTAAAGAATAACTATGGGAAAATACACCGATAAAGCTTGCGAGCTGTTCGTGAACGATGCAAACTGCGCACAAGCAGTTTTTGCCGCTTTTGCAGATATGATGGGTATGGAAGAAAAGACCGCCCTTAAGCTTGCCTCTTCCTTTGGTGGCGGCATGGGTAGACTGCGTGAGGTTTGCGGCGCTGTAAGTGGTATGTTTATGGTTGCCGGGGCTCTTTACGGCTATGATTACAACGACGACGAAAAGAAAAAAGCCCACTACGCCCTTATCCAACAGCTTGCGTCAGAATTCACCGCACGGCACAAGACCATAATTTGCAGAGATCTGCTTAAGCTTACAAATGAAGTTTCTTCCCCTATCCCCACCAAAAGAGATGCGGAGTTTTATAAAGCGCGCCCCTGCGTGTGTTTTGTGGAAACAGCCGCAAGTATTATGGAGGATTACATAGCAAAACAAGCTAATTAAAAATTGCAAATCACCCCAACAGCAAAAGCCGAAGCTTTAATATAAAGCTTCGGCTTTTTTAATTGATGTAAAAATCAATACATAACTGCTTTTTCAAACACAAACAGGTCACCGTACAACTGGCAAAAACATTCTATGCCCGCCTTATCCCTTGTGCTAATCTCTTCATCGTTGCCTAATCCTCTTCCTACAAACAGGCATTTATAACCTTCCGAGGCGTATCCTATAACTTGGTCGTAGCTTAATAGACAAAAATACAAATTCTCTTCTATATACCTTCCGCCTAAAGCTTGGTCATCTGAGAACTCAACCAACTGCTCCTCCGATAATTGCAACACTGTGTTGTATAATCGGTCATCGCCGCCTATATGAAGCATCCAAGCCATGGCAATGCCCATATTTTCTCTGCCGGGCAAATACGCCACGTTATTTTCAATTATCTCAAGCTCATTAATAAAAGCATCTCTTACACTGTCGCTATCAATAGCAAAAACATCCGAAAAAGATTCGCCATCGGGAGACTCCGGAACCTCTGCTTCATCGCCCGGTTCGCACTGGTTATCATCGCCCGCCAGACCTGTACCCTCGTCTTCCTGCTCTTGGTCGCTATCAAATCGCTCGTCAACGTCGGTATCATCCAAATCGGGAGTTTGCGTGGAGGTTGGTGGTGAAAGAAGCTCCTCTCCCGCCGAAAAGTCGGTGTGTTCTTTATCTCCAACCACTTCTTGCTTTTCCTCATCGTTCAAGATGTTGTCGCCTGCGTGATCGCCGACGGGTTTTTGCGGTTCATTTTCTGTGTTGTCATCGCCCATCAACACATTATCTTCGTCAAGGGCACCCTCGTATTTACCGTTTGGATTAATTGTTTCTACTGCTTTTTCTTCCTTTTTAACGCCTAAAATATCAGGCTTCAGCATAAATACGGCAAATGCTGTTACGCACACCAAGAACGCACAAGCAACCCCTATATATTTGCGGCGCTTGGAACGAAGGGCCTCCGCAGTACTTTTGCGTTGCAATATTATGTCAAGTTGTTCTTTATCAGACCTCATATTTAAAGCCCTCCTTTTCCATAGTTTTTTTCAATGATTCTTTTCCTCTGTACACCAAATTGGTTATTTGTTTTAGGCTTTTTTTCATTATTTTGCCTGCTTCCGCATAACTCAAGTTTTCAAAATATATAAGATGCAAAGCCTCTTGATAATCCGGCGACAAGCTTTTCATAGCATTATGTAAACTTTTATCCCTCTCCTTTTGCAAGAGTTCATCCTCAAGCAATGCCGTGTCTGCTATTTCTGTTTCAAGGGGTGGCACCTCGCCCCTGCGCTTTTGCCTGCGCAGTTCATCTATGGCGTTATTGCGGGCAGAACGGTAAAGATAGGCGCAAAAAGCTTCCTCCGTTTTAAGACGGGGTTTTTTTACTAATATTTTAACAAATGC
>JAZUQW010000219.1:0-4670 GCA_045605905.1 Eubacteriales bacterium | reverse complement strand
TGTTGCATTTACAACGCAACAGCCGTAAAATATTTATTGCATTAAATTAACGACAAATTTTTATAATCTCGCAGTCAGTGCTCTTGCTTAACCAAACCGTGCCGTCGCCAAGCTCCCAATCGTCACACCAAAAATCCTCTTCGGTAAGCGTGGCGCCGTCCTTAAGTTTATAGTCAGCGCTTAATACAACGGTATCTTCATCAAAGAAGGTTGCCGAGGCAAAGGAAACAGCCACACCGTTAAAGTTAACGCCGTCGTCGTTGATAAGCCCGTTAACTTCAGAAGAAGCAGAGCCGTCGATATAGCTTAAATTATCGGATACGGTAACAACTACCTTGCCGTTGCCCACTCCGGAGGGCAGTCTAACGCTGATGGTAACGGTGCCGTCGTTATTGTTTTTGGCAACTACTGTAGGGGCAGGAAGATCAACGGGGTCTTTTGTGCTGTTATCAACAACTGCAGAGTCGCCCGTGCTGTTTTGCCCGGCGCTTTCTTTACCGCCGTCTTCTCCCTTGTCGGGTTTGGCTGCTTCGGTGCTATCGTCTTTTCCGCCCGGTGTGTTGGCGTTGATATCGTCATTAACCGTTGCAGAGGAGTCGTCCTTCTTCTTATCGCCATTGTCACCGCAAGCGGCGAAAACGCTTAAAGAAAGTACTGCAACCAACAACAAAGCCATAAATTTTAAATATCTCATAATTTAGTTCTCCTTTACGGTTGTTATATCTATCCCCAAAAAGGGTTTGATCAATCCGTTTTAAAAAAGCTTTGCCTTTTTTAAAGCATAAATAATAGGCGGAATAAGGGCAAACTGCAAACAAACGCCGGGCCAAGCAGGCAGCACCGAACCTGTAATAAAGCCTTCAATACCGAAAGGAAGTTCCTTAAAGCCCATAACAAAGTACTTGGCAACGCCAAGAACCACTCTGCCCACGACCATGGCAACCAAAAGAGCAACATAAATGCCATAATAGTCAAGCCTGTTTTTTAAAAGACGGTAAAGAACGCCCGCTGTAACGGCGTAAGCCAAAAGCTCAAAAGCCATAGGCAATGCCACTAAAGGAAACGGCGGTGCGCCGATAACGGCACTGCGCAAAAGCGGTGCGCTAAAGCCCATAACGCCGCCCCAAACAGGACCGCATATAATCCCGCAAAGTAACACGGGTACGTGCATAGGACAAACGGCGTTGCCCAAGGCTTGGTCGTTTGCCGTCAAAAACGGCAACAAAAACGCCGCCGCCCACAAAACCGCTGTGTAAGTTAAATTTCTTAAATGCTTGTTCATAATCAAACTCCCCGAAACAAAAATGCGCTTTTTTCAAAAAGCATCTTTCCTTTAAACAGAAATAAATAATACCTAAAATGCATCCTTCGGGATGTTTACACAGCTTCGTGCCGCGAATTGAATTATACCATTATTTACCGCTTAAGTCAATACTCACAGCGATTTTTCGACAATAAGTTTTGCACCGTCGTTTATAAGTGCTGACAAATTTTTGTCACCCATACCCGCAATACAAATTCCGCATTTACTTACGGGCAGTAATATTTTTTCTCCCGCCGCAGCACCAACGGCGCACGCCGCCGCCGGTGTTATCTCTCCAAGTAAAGCGTCAGCACAGATAATACCTATGGGACCCGCTATTATGTCGGCAGTTCTGCAGGCCACAATAACGGCATTCTCTCCGGATGCGCCTCTAACGGCGCCGCCTTTAAGCATCTCGCCCGTTGCGGTGCTGTTGGTACCTATTGCTGTTATCTCCAAATTTGGGTCAATGGCAAGCACTGCTTCTATAATACGCCTGCCAAGCCTACCGCCCTGTCCGTCTATTACAACAATTTTTTTCATTGCTTCGCCACCTTTCACTGCGGTATTATACCACAATATGCGGCAACCGTCAATCCACAGTCTTATAGTCAGCATAAAAAACAAATAGGGATAAATCCAGACAAAACTAAAGGAGTTGCTTTGTTCGCAACTCCTTAACTTTTGTTGTTTAATTAGCCTTCAAGTGCATCCTTGCGGGACAGGTTGATTCTGCCTTGGTCATCTATCTCGATAACCTTAACTTTGATTTCGTCACCAACAGAAACTACATCCTCAACCTTTGCTACGCGCTTGTTCTCCAACTTGGAAATATGAACAAGACCTTCCTTACCGGGTGCAAATTCAACAAATGCACCGAAGGTAAGAATCCTTGTAACCTTACCGGTGAAGATAGTGCCTATTTCGGGATCAAAAGCGATGGCGTTAACAATCTCAAGTGCCTTATAGCCTGCTTCTTTATCCACTGCGGCGATAAATACAGAACCGTCGTCCTCAATATCAATCTTCGCACCTGTATCCGCACAAATCTTTTGGATAACCTTACCGCCTGTACCGATAACCTCGCGGATCTTATCCACGGGTATCTTGGTAGAGATCATTTTGGGCGCATACTTGGAAACGTCTTCTCTGGGCGCGGAAATGCAAGGAGTAATTATATCGTCAATGATATAGAATCTGCCCTTGCGTGTGGTATCCAAAGCGGAACGGATTATTTCGGGGGTAAGGCCGTCTATCTTAAGGTCCATCTGTATAGATGTGATACCGTTTTTGGTACCTGCAACCTTAAAGTCCATATCTCCGAAAAAGTCCTCAAGACCTTGAATATCTATCATGGTCATCCATCTTTCGCCCTCGGTTATAAGCCCGCAGGAGATACCTGCAACAGGGGCGGTGATGGGCACGCCTGCATCCATAAGTGCCAAGGTAGAGCCGCAAACAGATGCTTGGGAGGTAGAGCCGTTGGAAGAAACAACCTCGGACACTACGCGGATAGCATAGGGGAAGTCCTCTTTAGAGGGGAGCACGGGCTCCAAAGAACGTTCAGCCAAAGCGCCGTGACCAACCTCACGTCTGCCGGGGCTTCTTGATGACTTTGCTTCACCTACAGAAAAACCGGGCATGTTATAATGGTGCATATAACGCTTGGTTTCTTCCGGGTCTATACCGTCAAGCAATTGCTGTTCTCTAATGGGGGCAAGGGTAGCAACAGAGCAAACCTGTGTTTGCCCTCTGGTAAACATACCGGAGCCGTGTGTGCGGGGCAAAAGACCAACTTCTGCCGCCAAGGGACGGATTTCGTCCATACGTCTGCCGTCAACACGCTTTTGCTCGGTAAGCAACCAATGGCGTACTATCTTCTTTTGCAGCTTATAAAGACATTCGTCTATCATAACCTTGCTGTCGGGATATTCCTCTGCAAGCTCTTCATAAACGCGCTCGTATATAGGCTGCATCCTTGCATCGCGTACGCTCTTGTCATCGGTATCCAAAGCCGCTTTAACGTCTTCAGCTACCATAGCCTCTATCTTATCAAACATATCGTGGTCAACTTCGCAAGAGGGGTAAGCAAACTTTTCCTTACCAATTGCTGCAACGATGCTGTCGATAAACTCAATAATAGGCTTAATGGTTTCGTGGGCAAGCATTATGCCTTCGTAAACCGTATCGTCATCAACTTCCTTGGCGCCTGCCTCGATCATAACAACTTTCTGTTTAGAAGCGGCAACGGTAAGCTCAAGACAGTTGTCCTCCCTTTGTTCCGCAGTGGGGTTAACAACAAGCTTGCCGTCAACCAAACCAATAGAAACACCTGCAATGGGGCCGTTCCAAGGAATGTCAGATATAGAAAGTGCAATAGAAGCACCGATCATACCTGCAATCTCGGGGGAACAATCAGGGTCAACAGACATAACCATAAGGTTAAGGTTAACATCGTTTCTCAAATCCTTGGGGAAAAGAGGTCTGATGGGTCTGTCAATAACACGGCTTGTGAGTATAGCACTCTGACCGGGTCTGCCCTCGCGTCTGTTCCAACTGCCGGGTATTCTGCCCACGGAGTAAAGTCTTTCCTCAAAATCAACGGAAAGAGGCAAAAAGTCTATACCGTCACGGGGCGCTTTAGAAGCGGTTGCTGTGGCGAGTATTGCCGTTTCGCCGTAGCGTATAAGGCAAGAACCGTTGGCAAGTTGCGCCATCTTACCGGTTTCAACCACGAAGGGGCGACCGGCAATAGTGGTCTCAAATACTCTGTAATTCTCAAACATATTTTCTTCTTCTCTCTTACTTTCTCAAACCGAGTCTTTCGATAATGGAACGATAACGCTCAATGTCGTTCTTTATCAGGTAGTTAAGGAACTTCTTTCTCTTACCAACCATCTGCTGAAGACCTCTTCTGGAGTGGTGGTCGTGAGGATTAGCCTTAAGATGCTCTGTCAAAGACAAAATCCTGTTGGTGAGAATAGCGATCTGCACTTCGGGAGAACCTGTGTCGCCCTCGTGTACTGCATACTCCTTAATAATAGCCTGTTTCGTTTCCTTAGATATCATGGTTACACCTCCATAAAATTATTCGGGTAAGCCCTGCAAAAGGTCGGGTGAAGCGAAAGTGCCGCCGTTGGGCACCCCCTGAATCCTTAAACTGAGCCAACCGTATTTCCTTAAAGATACGAGCCTTTTCCCGTATCCTCCCAATAATAACACAAATATAACCGTTTGTAAATAGTTTTTTGCAAAAAAATTTAACCAACCGTTTTTAGATTTTTACCCAATTATTTCGACATTATAAATAAAAGTTGTAGAAAAGTTAAAATGCTATTGCAAAACGGCACTTGATGGTGTATACTTA
>JAZUQW010000218.1:0-3470 GCA_045605905.1 Eubacteriales bacterium | reverse complement strand
GAGCCGGGTGTGGGCAAGACCGCCGTGGCGGAATCCATAGCCCTACGCATAGTGGAAGGGCGCGTACCGGACGCATTGCGTGGCAAGCGAATTATGGTTTTAGATCTGCCCGCGTTGGTGGCAGGAACAAAATACAGAGGCGAATTTGAAGATAAGCTTAAAAATATTATAGAAGAAACGCGAAACGCGGGAGACGTTATACTGTTTGCCGACGAAATACACACAATAGTAGGCGCAGGTGCCGCAGAGGGTGCCATTGATGCTTCCAATATATTAAAGCCCTATTTGGCGCGAGGTGAAATTCAGCTTATAGGCGCCACCACCTTAAAGGAATATAAGAAATACATTGAAAAAGACGGTGCCCTTGAAAGGCGGTTTCAATGTGTGCTTTTAAGAGAGCCCGACCGCGAGGAATGTATACGCATACTTAAAGGACTGCGACGTCGCTACGAGAACTATCATGGAGTGATAATAAGCGACAGCGCCATAGAAGCCGCGGTAGATTTGTCTGTGAGATATATAAGTGAGCGGAGTCTGCCGGACAAGGCGATAGACCTTATGGACGAGGCGGCGGTGCGTTGCAAGATGCTGCCCCAATTCAGAAAAGGGGAGCCCACCGCTACCCGCGACGATGTGGAGGCGGCGTTGGAAGCGGGGACAGGGATATCCCCGACAAGACTGCAGTTTGGCGCATCGGCAGCGGTAGCGCTTAAAAGCCGAATTTGCGGTCAAGAGTCTGCGGTAGACAAGGTGGTTTCCGCTTTAAACGGCTATGGGCAAGAGCTTTCCTCCCCTTGCTCTATGCTGTTTGTGGGCGGCAAAGGCGTAGGAAAGCGCAGCTTGGCAAAGGAGTGCGCGACGCTGTTGTTTGGCAGCGATGAATCGTTCTTTGCAATCAATGCCGAGGACTACAAAAGCATTTACGGGGTCAATCGACTTATAGGGACAGCAGGCGGAGACGGGGGCTTGCTTACGGAGCAAATACGCAGAAAGCCCCGATGCTTACTGTTTTTTGACAACGTAAACAAAGCCGACACAGAGCTTTTATCTATTATACGCCGAATTTTGGAAGAAGGTACCGTTACCGATGGCAACGGATTGAAAATAAGCTTTAAAAGCTGTTTTGTTGTGCTTTCGATATGCAAGGAGTCCGGCACAGCCGCGGGCTTTACTAAAGCAGAGCGCACCGTAGACCCCATAACCAAGGAGCTTGAGGCACTGACAGACGAGACCGCCATATTTGAGTCCGCAGGAGAAAAAGAGCTTACGGCGGTGGCAGAAGCTTGTTTTGAGGAGCTTAAGCGAAGCCTAATGGATAAGGGGATTGTGTTGGAAAAATCCGACGATTTTTTGCCGACATTTGCCGCCCATTGGCACACCAAAGGAATAAGCCACGGTGATTTACGGCGTCAGCTTAAACGCTATGCCGCAAAGATGATTTCCGAGGAAAGCAAAGGCAAATCCGCTTGGAAAACAATACTGCACTTTGAAGAAGGAAAAGAAAATAACAAAATTACCGCAAAAAACTGTTGACAAACGGGTAAGTGTAGGTTATAATGGCTGTAAAGTGTTTTGCTTTACAGCCATTATTTGTAGCCTTTATCGTTCACCACGATAATTAAGCAGGCTTTTTTCGGAGGGTATTGTTTATATGGAAAGCAAAAGGGTTTTGATATCTTCCCTGCTGGATATTTATGGCTCTCTGTTAAAAGACGGTCAGCGTGATGTATTGGATCTATACTATAATGATGATCTTTCGCTGTCGGAGATAGGTGAGGATACGGGCATTACCCGCCAAGGGGTTAGAGACGCTTTGAAAAAGGGCGAAGCAAAGCTTTTGGAGTTTGAGGAAAAACTTGGGTTTTACGGCAAATCTCAAAAGTTGCGTGACGGGTTAGAGGCTGTAGCCGCATTGGCAAGCCGTTTAGAGAACGAGGAACTTTGTTCTATAGTGGCAGAGCTTGCGGCAGAGCTTTGACGGAGGACGGAAAATGTTTGAAGGTCTTGTAGATAAAATAGCGGGTGCCTTTAAAAAGTTTAGAAACAGCGGCAAGCTTACGGAGGCTGACGTTAAGGCAGGTATGCGTGAGATAAAGCTGGCGCTTTTAGAGGCAGACGTTAACTTTAAAGTAGTTAAAGACTTTATTGCTAAAGTCAGCGAGCGTGCTGTGGGCAGTGATGTGCTTGAAAGCCTTATGCCCGCGCAACAGATAGTAAAAATAGTACACGAAGAGCTGATAGCTCTTATGGGTACTTCTAATTCAAAGTTGGTTATGGCACCCAAGCCGCCCACGGTAGTTTTGATGTGCGGTTTACAGGGTAGCGGTAAAACAACCCATACAGGCAAATTGGCGCTTATGTACAAAAAGCAGGGCAAAAGCCCCCTTTTGGTTGCCTGTGACATATACCGTCCTGCGGCAATAAAGCAATTGCAGGTGGTTGGTGAAAAAGCAGGGGTTAAGGTTTTTGAACGGGGCACACAGGACCCTGTAAAAACCGTTAAAGAGGCCCTTAAATATGCCAAGGAATACGGTCATGATTTGGTTATTGTGGATACCGCCGGCCGTTTGCATATAGACGAAGTCCTTATGGAAGAGCTGCGCAAGGTGAAAGAGGCGGCAGAGCCTACGGAAACCTTGTTGGTAGTGGACTCTATGACCGGTCAGGATGCTGTAAACGTAGCCCAAAGCTTTAACGAGTTGCTTGATATAACAGGCGTTATCCTCACAAAGCTTGACGGCGATACAAGAGGCGGTGCGGCACTGTCTGTTCGCCACATTACGGGCAAGCCCATTAAGTTTATAGGCGTGGGCGAAAAGCTTGAGAACCTTGAGCCTTTCTATCCCGACCGTATGGCATCCCGCATATTGGGCATGGGCGATGTGCTTTCCCTTATAGAAAAAGCGCAGACCGCTTATGACGATAAGCAAGCGGAAGAGCTGGAGAGAAAGTTTAGAGAGTCCAGCTTTACCTTGGAGGATTATTTACAGCAATTCAGTCAACTTAGAAACATGGGCTCGTTGGAACAGCTTGTGGGTATGTTACCGGGCGTCAACGCTTCTAAATTGAAGGATGCTAAAATCGATGAAAAGGCAATGGGCCATTTGGAAGCGATAATTCTTTCAATGACCCCACACGAAAGGGTACATCCCGAGGTTTTAAACTCTTCACGCAAAAAGCGTATCGCCGCAGGCAGCGGCAGGTCTGTGGAAGAAATAAACAGATTGCTTAAGCAATTTGAACAGACCAAAGATATTATGAAGAAGTTTACCAAAAAAGGCAAAAAGGGCAGAATGAAGCTGCCTTTTGGCATAAAATAATTAATTATATTTTTCGGAGGAAAAAAGACATGGCAGTTAAGATCAGACTTAAGAGAATGGGCGCTAAAAAGGCTCCTTTTTACAGAGTAGTTGTTGCAGATTCCCGTTTCCCCAGAGACGGCAGATTCATTGAAGAAATCGGCTACTACA
>JAZUQW010000217.1:0-4047 GCA_045605905.1 Eubacteriales bacterium | reverse complement strand
TACAGACAAGACGAACCGAGGCGAAAACTGTAGATTGCTACTGTGAGCCGAGGTTCGTTTTGAACGAAAAAAACAATAAATTGTAGAAAATCCAGGGATGTCCTCCCTGGATTTTCTACTTTAGAGCAACTGTATTCTATTTTTTTTCGTGCTCTGTGCCTTTGTCAGCGGTCTGAAACTGCGGCAATGCCGCAGTTTTTTATTGTATGTGCCCCCAATTATTGGAGGATTATTTAGTTTTCGTTGCCTTTCCACAGTGAAGCGTATACTCCACCCTTATTAACAAGCTCCTCATGACTACCCCGCTCTGCTATGCCCTCGTCAGTTATAACCAAAATCTCATCGGCGTTTTTAACCGTTGTTAACCTATGCGCCACCACAAGAGTAGTTCTACCCTTACACAGTTTATCAAGACTTTGCTGTATAAGTTGTTCTGTTACATTGTCAAGGGCGCTTGTTGCCTCGTCAAGAATCATTACAGGCGGATTCTTAAGGAACGCACGGGCTATGGATATGCGTTGCTTTTGACCGCCAGAAAGCTTCACGCCGCGTTCACCCACAACAGTATCGTATCCGTTTTCTAACCCCATAATGTAATCATGTATATTAGCGTTGCGTGCAGCCTCCTCAACCTCCTCACGGGTGGCATCAGGTCTGCCGTAGGCAATATTATCGTAAACGGTAGAGTTAAACAGGAATACATCTTGCGCAACTATACCTATGTTATCGCGCAAGGAGTTAAGCTCTATATCCTCGACATTTATACCGTCAAGCATAACTTCGCCTGATTTTACCGTATAAAACCGAGGGATAAGATGACATATGGTGGTTTTTCCTCCGCCGGAAGGGCCTACCAGCGCCAAGGTTTTGCCTGCTTCTAAAGTAAAGCTTAATTTTTCTAAAACGCTGTTACCTTCTCCGTAAGCAAATGAAACCTCTTTGAACTCCACCTTGCCTTTTACGTCTTTTACAGCGATGGCATCAGGCTTGTCTTCTTCGGGTTTGCAATCCAGAATTTCACAAAATCGTGAAAAGCCTGTCATACCGTTTTGATACTGCTCTATAAACCCTATAAGACGTCTTATGGGAGAGGTAAAAACATTAATATACAATACAAATGCCGTAAACTCGGCAATGTCAATATAGTCGTAATAGCAATACAGACCGCCCGCAAGGTACATGACCATCATAAGGAAATCGGTAATAAAGGTAGTGCCGCTGTGGAAGGTGCCCATGGCCTTGTATTGCTTGCGACGCGCCTCTACCAAGCGCAAATTACCTTGATCGAAACGGCGGTTTTCTTCTGTACGGCTGTTATAAGCCTTTGAAACGCGTATGCCGGAAACACTGTTTTCCAAAGCCGCATTAACCTCACCCACCTCGGCTCTTGCCGTAGAGAAGGCTTGAGACATACGTCTTCTTTGCTTTGCTGCAAAAAAGATGAGTATGGGCAAAAACGCAAAAATTATCAGTGTAAGAGGCATACACATACGGCCCATCATAAAGAAAGCACCCACGAGCATAACCACCGATAAAAACAGGTCCTCGGGGCCGTGATGCGCCAGCTCCGAAACGTCCATAAGGTCGTTAATTATACGAGACATTATTGTGCCCGTCTTATTGCCGTCGAAATATGTAAGGGGAAGCTTTTGCAAATGGTCGAAAACATCTTTTCGCATTTGCGCCTGCATGCGTACACCCATAACGTGCCCGTAATATTGAACAAAAAAGTTTAGTCCCATTTTGATCAGATAGATACCAAGCAAAACCATTGCTAAAATGATAAGCAGTTTTATTTGCTTGTTGGGTATGTATTCGGAAAGCATACGCCTGGTTATTTCGGGATAAAACAAATCGCAAGCCGCCAAAAGAAAGGCGCACAACATATCCGCCGCAAAAAGCTTTTTGTGTGGCTTGTAATAAGAAATAAATCGTTTGATCATCTTGTAATTTTCCATTTCCTGTATTATAATGTATTGACTGATTTAGTATAGCAAAATATTAAAAAACTTGCAAGTGACGGCGAAGAAAAAACGGAGGTTTTTTATGAAAAAAATTTTGATTTCCGCTATTGCTTTATTTGCGGCCCTGTGTCTTTTGGTTTCTTGCGGCAAGAAAGAAGCGGCAAGCAAATCCAACAGCAACGGGGTTAAAGACGGCACTGCGTTGGATAGTGAAATTTATACCGAAAGTGCCGACTTTGAAAATTCAAGCTGTACCGATTTTGAAGAATCGAGTTTGGAGGCTACTACCGACAGCGACATAGAAAGTGCCCCCGAGGTTGAAGAAGAAATAAGCGTTTCGGAAAGCGAAATACGGTACAGCTACGCTTTGGGACTTAAGTCTTTGCAAAAAAGCGGCGGCGCCATTTATGTTAAAGGCGTTAGCGTAAATTGTGATATAGACTCACTAAAACAACGGGCAGAAAAGCTGTTTGAGAGCGGTGATACCGCCCTAAACTTGGTGTTGGACGAAGACTTTACAATACAAGGCGTGGAAGAAGAGCTTTTAGCACAGGGCTACGTAATATCGGTTGATAAAGACATAACCGTTACCGCCGCAACAGAGCTTGGCTTATATTACGGTGCCCGTACCGTAAGTGACTATGCAAAGCTTCAAGGCTGTATGGAAAAAGGCGTTTACACGGATTGGCCCGATGTGAAAGAGCGATGCTTGCATTTTGACATTGCACGCAAATATTTTACAAAAGACTTTATCATAGGCATGATAGAAGATGCAGCAGCGACAAAAATGAATGCTGTAGAATTGCATTTTAGCGAAAATGAAGGCTTTAGGATAGAGTGTGAAACCGACCCGCAAATAATGTCTGACGAATATTTAACCAAAGACGAGGTTAGAGAGATTCTGGCGGCGGCAAAGGAACTGTACGTTGAGATTATCCCGTCTTTCGACACGCCCGGTCATTTATTACAGGTACTAAAGGCACACCCCGAATATTCTTTAACGGATGTTGATGGCTACAATTCGCCTAAAACTTTGGATATTACCAACCCCGAAGCTGTGGCATACATAAAGTCATTACTTGACGAATATGCAGAACTGTTTGCAGAATGTAAGTTTTTTAACATAGGCGGCGACGAAAGCTTTGGCTGGTCCGATATTAGCAGGATGCAATTTGGCGCTTGGAAGATATTGGAAAACTATGCAAAGGATACTTATGGTGCAGAAGCCAACGCCCACGACAGTTTTGTTGGGTATATTAACGACATAGGCGGATATATGATGGAGAAAGGCTTTACTGTAAGAGCGTGGAACGACGGCCTTCGTAGGGTGATGGATCAAGCGGCTATGGTTGAGCCTGATCCACATATAGAAATCTGCTATTGGTCTAACAACGGCACTTTGCGTGCCGCCGGTGTTGACAGTTTTTTAAGCACGGGGCACAACGTATATAATGTTAACGAGGAGTATATGTACTACGTACTTAAGGACGACTACAAGCAACCCAAAGCCACAGCGATATTCAAGGAATGGAACGCGGGGATTTTTCCCGATACAGGCAGCCATTACAAAGCAGTAGAAGAGGTTGGTGAGCAACTTAAAGGTGCATATTTTTGTATTTGGTGTGACCGGCCAAACACACAAACACCGGAAGAGGTTAGAAAAGGCAGTATTAGACCTTTGGCGGCAATGGCAGTTAAATCTTGGAATTCTGACCCCCATATAGATTATACCGACTTTGCAACACAGTTTAATATACTCGTAGGAGAATAGTCAAAGCACACCCGCTTTACCTCGACAAATTACCCAAAGAAGCCTAACGGCTTCTCGGAGATCACGGCAAAAAGGAATCGCCACTGCTGCGGCGATTCCTTTTTTAAATTTTATTAAAACGAAGTAATTAAACCTGCATCATACTTTAGAATTTGCGCGGCGTCAAGGCTATCAACAAATCCATCGCCATTAACATCGGCAGATGCCGCCAACCCATCATCGAGTATCACAATGCAAGCATCATGCTTGAGTATCAATGCGGCATCAAGGCTGTCAATAAACGCATCTGCATTAACGTCGCCCAATGCATTG
>JAZUQW010000216.1:0-3298 GCA_045605905.1 Eubacteriales bacterium | reverse complement strand
ATTTACGGCTATCGTTGATAAGACCTTGGCGGAAAATGTCGCCATAGTGCCTGAAAAACGCAAGGTTAAAAGGTTCAGCCTAAAGCGCACTTTTATAATAGCGGCAACTGTTGCTACTCTTGTAATAGGCGGCACCTTTGTTGCCTCTGCTTTTGGCTTTGATTTGTGGGGATATATCAGCGAAATTGTTCGTTTGCCTAACGGAACGGAAAAAGAAGTAAACGGTGTTACAATTTACAACAGCGGCGAGATTAAAACGTATAAAACACTAAAAGAAGCGGTAGAAAAAGAAAGTTTGGATATTATGTATCCGGAATCCTTACCTAAGGGCGTTGAGATTGAAAAGATACAGATAAACAATAGCACTATAGGTGATAAAAGTATACAGATAATTACAAAGAATGATGATTTGATTATAAGTATTGACACAAATGTTGCTCCGAATAATAATGCTTTTGATGAAGGAGAGCTTTATGAAAGCGGAGGCGTTACCTATAAGTTCTTTGAAAGAGTTACTGAAAACAAATATGGTGCATATTGCAATGTTGAAAATTGCGCTTATATTATACAGGCAAAAAAATACGAAGATTTGATTTTTGTAATTGATAATATGAAGGAGAAATAACATGAAGAGAATAGTTAGTATTATAATGTGTTTGGTGCTTTTTATGGCGGCAATTCCGGTTGTTTCCGCATCGGGTGAAAACTGGGTTTATAGATACGAAATAGATGGTGTGGAATACACCGTGGAGTTTGTGGACGATGATATCTCTCCCGATAAAATGGAGATGATAGCAGAAACCCTTGTGGGACTGAGAGACGGTTCTGCACAAACCTACGGCTTGGGCTGCACCCTTTTCGGTCACGATTATGTTACAAAAGCGGTTTCGGTTACCCAACATAAGGTAAGCGCAAGCGTACCCAGATGCCTTAAGCATACGTATAATGTTACATACTGCGAGGACTGCGATTATACAAAAAGCCAAGTGCTTGTTTCTTCGGTTTATATAGATTGTTGTCCTTTAGGTTAAAAAACACTTTTAATTTTTCTTTTTCTGTGTTATAATAAAATGCGCGGCAAGATTTGAATTGCGATTTTGCCGTGTAATCCTACATAACACGGAGGGAATATGAAAATTAAAACACCTTTTCTACTGCTTTTGATAGCTTTGGTCCTTTTCGTATCAGCGTGCGGCAGCGAGGCAAAGCGACCTGTTGATTACCCGAACACTGAATGGAAGTGCGAGGATGGCAATATCACCTTTTCTGTTAATGCCGAAGGTAAGGTGGAAAACGCTTCTCTCGCTAATGCAAAAGGCGAAACCGTAAAGGTAAGTATGTTTTTTTCCGATATTGCTGAAAAAAAGGTTTCCTTTTACAGCGAAGACGGCAAGGAATCTTATTTTTCGGGAAGTTATACCTATGGCGAAGACACGTTTACTGTTACAGTAAGCGATGTTTATAACAGCGATTTTTCCCATCTCCCCCCTCGATTAGTTTTTACAAGTAAATAGCCTTTAAGATGGGTTGTGCAGGATGCACTCCCATCTTGTTGTATAAGAAAACCCCGCCATATTGGCGGGGTTTTCTTATACAACAAAAAGAAGAATACTTACAGCCCTTACACTTTTGCTGATAATTGCTGTCGTATTCTTCCGTAATTTCTTCTTTGGCACCCACACGGGTTTAACTATATTTATTACTTTTATGCTTATACTTACCGTTGTTACGCTTTTATGGTGGCGCTGCCCCCATTGTGGCAAGGGGTTAGGCAGAGACCCTATTGGCATTGATTATTGTCCAAGATGCGGCAAAAGCTTAAACGATTAAAAAAAGCTTTCAATACAAATCTTAAGCCCTATGGCAATAAGAATAACCCCGCCAACGATAGAGGCCTTGCAGGCAAGCCCTGTACCGAACCGTTTGCCGATAGCAACGCCGGGCAGGCATATAGCAAAGGTGACCGCGGCTATTATAAGGGTTGCGCCCATAGCTTGGCCAAATGTATAATCGGGTATGGTAAATCCCACCGAAAGCGCATCTATGGAGGTGGCAACACCCTGTAAAAGTATGGCAGAAATGCTTATCTTGGTCAGTGCACAGCCGTTATCATTGTTCTTTACGCCTTCTGCAATGGATTTTGCGCCTATGATAAACAGTAAAAGCAAAGCCACCCAAGGGATATACGGCTCAATAACTTTAAAAAGGCTTGCGGCAGTGTGCACGCACAGCCATCCCAACAAAGGCATAAGCCATTGGAAAAACGAAAAGCAAAGGGCAATGCTTATCATTTTACCTTTTTTCATTCTTGGCTCGCTAAGCCCGTCTGCTAACGAGGCAGAAAATGCGTCCATGGCAAGTCCTGCACCGATAAGTGCGCTGTTTATAAAAAAATCCGTTGACAAAATTACACCTCTTTCTACTGATGGGGCGAAGGAATTATAACACGGCAGACTGTATATGTCAAGTTTATGCTAAATGCATAATCAACTTTGTCAAATAAAAATAAAAATTTTTAAAATTTCCTATTGCAAAAAGGGAAAAGATGTGTTATCATAGCGGAGTTAGAAGATTTAAATTCATTTTAGGAGGTGAGTCGCTTGCCTAACATTAAGTCAGCAAAAAAGAGAGTTAAGGTAACCGCTACCAAGACTTTGCGTAACAAGATGGTTAAATCCGCTCTTAAGACTTCTATTAGAAAGTACGAGGCTGCTCTCGCAGACGGTAATAAAGAGCTTGCTGCTGCTACCTATAAGGAAGCTGTTGCTATGATCGACAAGTCGGTTTCCAAGGGTGTTATGCACAAGAACACTGCTGCAAGACGCAAGAGCCGTTATACTCGTTTGCTTAACGGTATAGCTTAAGTTTGACAAGTAAGCAAAAACCCACGTAAAACGTGGGTTTTTTGTTTGTCGGGGTGATTGTCGGTGCCCACGAGAGCAGATAGCATCCTTGGGGCGCTTTAATATCTACGCATTTTCGCGCAAAAGTCTTTACTTTAGATAAAAACTGTGGTAAAATGTAAAACAATCATCAAAAACGTATTTAGAGGGTTTTGTATGAAGTTTTGTAAAATTCTTTGTTTGCTTTTGGCGCTGTTAACAGCGTTAAACCTTTGTGTTTCTGTTTCGGCTGAAGAAAGTGTCGAAGTTTCGGAAGAAGTTGTTGCCGACGGTTATGCTATCTCTTACGGCTACAAGCCCCTTCAGGCATCCAACGGTGTTAAAGCTGCCAACTATGTAAAGGGTCCCACCCCGCCTACCGAGTATGTCAGCGCCGGTGGCAGCCACAAGGTGGC
>JAZUQW010000215.1:0-7475 GCA_045605905.1 Eubacteriales bacterium | reverse complement strand
GACCTTACAGGTGACGGTGCGATCAACACCACCGACCTTGCTTGTGCAATTAAGGTTATCGGTTGCGACTATGAGTATTCCGACCCCTTCAATGTTGCAAGCGATGTTACAGGCGACGAGATTATTAACACCACCGACTATCTCACAATGAGAAAGCATTGCGACGGTTCTAACTCGATATATTGATTCAATATATAAACTCACCCCCTATGAGCGCAAAGCTCATAGGGGGTTATCTTTTGGCTCTTTATTGCAACTCGGTATACAAGCGGCTGAATGCTTCTGCCGCAAACCTTGCCGCCGCCTTTGCTTCTGTCAGGGTGTTTGCAGTACCGCCCACCTCTAAAAGCATACTGCCGCGGCATAGCTGCTGATTATAGCTTGCGCGCCGCAGATATATAGGACGGGCAAAGCTTGGGTATTCTGTAAGATAGCCTTGATATTTTGCCCCTACGCCAAGATTTGTCTGCCAACCGCCGTGGTTGGCACCCGCCGCATCGGTTCCGATAACAAGCATAACCTGCGCCACAGATTGACCCTCTACCTTACACAGCGGCTTTTGGTTTATTCCTTGAGCATCGGTAACGGCATCTCTGTGTATATCTATAATGTAGCTTATTTCAGGGTGCGTCTCAAGCCACTCTCTGCAGGCACTGCGGGACGCGGTATACGCATTGTTGTAGGAATGCTCATCGTACATGGTTTGGTCGTGATATACCTGTATGCCCTTGCTTTCCAATGCTTGGGCAAACTCTGCCCCTACCGCAACCACGTTTTCTGCCCTGTTTGTGCTTCTGAAATCCTCGTCCTCAAAATAGTACTCTGCACCTTCCGCCAGATACGCCTCGGTACCGTGGGTATGTATTATCAGCACTGCGCCACCGCCCAAATGTTGTGGCTTGGAGGCAACAGAGGCAAGGTCTACACTGTAATCTGTTTCGTTGGACATTAACAGTGCCGGAGGGTCTGTGGGCTCCAAGCGAGAAAGGTTTACCGCCTGCACTGCTATGGCGTTATCGGGCACGGGGCGCTCCTCACCCACGCTCTCGCTGTTTTCTTCCGCGCTTTCTTCCTCTGCACTGCCCTCCTCTTTATAGAAAGGGGGCGCTTCGGGTTGAGGCGACTCCTCCCTCGAAATCGGCTTGTCCGCCGCTGTATAGGGTACATAAAGGGTACCGGTTGCCACCCGCTCCAAATACTCGCCGCCCTTGTCGGATATGGCGGCGGCGCCCTTGGGGATAGCCGTAAAAGCCACCGCTACCGCGGTTACCAACGCAAAAATGCCTTCTTTCACAAAAAATCCCTCCCGTAAATATATATATTCACGGGAGGGATAACTTATTACTGTTTTTTGTAGTTTTTTTCTTTATGCTTATGCTGATGCTCGGAAACGAGCTTTGCCACAAGGGTTGCCAGGGTTACCGCCAAGGACATACTGCCCGCCACCAAAAGGGTGGATACAGCACCGCCAACTCCGCCGGAATTATCGCCTCTGCCAAAGCTTAACATTGTGCGGTACAGCATAAGACCCGGTACCAATGGGATTATTATGGGGATAGAAAACACCGTTGCGGGGGCTTTGATTATCCTTGCCACCACCTCGGCACACAAACAGCCTGCAAGGGTTGCAAAAAACACCGCGCCAACCTCATTAAAAAAGTTTTGCAGCACCATATAAAGCACATAGCTTGCACCCCCCAAGCCGCCTGCGATAATGGAATTTTTTACACAAGACCGCACGCTTAAGGAAAAAAAGAACACAGCCACGGTGCTTGCCACACCGATGAACAAATACTCCATACCGCACCCCCTACATCGCCAGCACCATAGCCACGCCCGCGGCGATGACTACAGCGGTAATAAGGGCTTCGAACATACGCGCCGCACCGGATATAAGGTCGCCGCTTATGGTATCACGCAGGGAGTTGGTAAGGGCAAGCCCCGGCACCATTGAGATAATGCCGCCCACGATTATAGCCTCTTGATGGAAGGCGGGGAATATAAAAACCGCAAGCCGCGCCAAGGCAGCAGTAATAATACAGCTACCCATAACAGATAGAAAGTTTAAGTTTGCCACACGGTCTACGTAATGCTTAAAAACCTGCGCTATGGCAGTTACGATTACAGAGGGCAAAAAATCTACCACGCCGCCTTTAAACACCAGCGAGAAAAAACCCGCCGCCACCGCAGTATAAACTATGGACATATACCCGCTTGCGGAATTAATACGCGCAAGCTCGGCAAAAGCGGAATCTACCGTCAATTGCCCGGCCGACAGCCTGCGAGAAAGCCCGTTATATGCAGCGATACCCTTAAGGTCTATGTCGCGGCTTTTTATACTGACAGACTCGGCCCTGTGTACACCGTCTACCTCTGCGCTTACAAGTAATGCCGTGGGGAACGCCACCACGCTGATATTAGCGGCGCCGCAAGCCTTAAGGACGTTTATGCAACATTCCTCTGCCCTGTAGGTCTCGCCACCGGAACGCATCATCCCCTCGGCTATTTTTAGCGCTAAAACCACGCAATCCTTATCTGCCGCCTTCATTTGCTACTCCTCCGACTCTTCTGCGCTTACTTGGTCATCTACATCTACCGCTTTGCGGTAATGCTCTATGCAAATACGGTTGCGGGGATAACCGCTGCCGGAATAGCCGAAATAAGTTCCTTCGGGATACAAATTGGCAAAGAAGGACAGCTTTTTGCTTGTGGGGAACACATAATCATCGGGAATCTCTTTATAAATACAATCGCCATCCAAAACCGGCACGTAGGAATCAAAGGCGCGCTCGTTGTTAAGGCGGAAGGAGACTCTTATCAAATCCTCTGCGGGGCAACGGCAATCGTCAAAGCAGATAGCTTGGGTGACACGGTCGTATTTAACCTCCACATGGCAGTCGCACTTTTCTGTAGGCTGGGCACCTGCGGAAAAATATCCCCTGGTTACGGCACTGCCGTTAAACCTGTTGTTTTCGGCATCGTAGTAATAAATATCCATATAGCAAGCATCGGTGGGTTTCTTGCCGGAAACAGAGCAATACTCAACCTCTATTATATCACGGGGACGGTCAAAGGTCTTTTGATAAGCTACTCCCTTGGTTTCAAGGTCTTGATAAATATTTTCGAAGACCCTATCCCAAAGGCTTAACGCAGGGTTGTACAAAAAGCCGGTAAGCGCCTTGTTGTTGTCGTAGCCAAACCATACGCCGCCCACGTATTCGGGAGTGTAAGCCATAAAGGTTCTGTCGCGGTCGTCGTTGGTAGAACCTGTTTTTGCCGCAACCTCCACATCAAACTTCTCGTCCACGGTAACGCGGGTACCTGTTGCGCCCGCCATATCTACAACATTCATAAGCATACCTGTCATAATAAAGGCACTTTCTTCGCTTACGGCTATTCTGTGTACGGGCTCTTTATCAATAAGGATAATGCCCTTGCTGTCCTCTATTCTGCTGTAAAAACGAGCATCGGAGGTTACACCGCCGTTGGCAAGCATACAGTAGCCCTGTGTCATTTCAAGCATGGTAACACCGTAGGTAAAACCGCCCAGCGCCAAAGGCGCAAGCTGTACGTCGGAGTAAACCTGGCCGCCGGAGGTAACCGACTCCACAATACTGTAAAAGCCCAAGGTGTCCTGCAAAAAGTCAAAACATTTTTGAGGTGTAAGCTTATCAACCAGATATACGGGGATGGTGTTAAGGGATTTTATTACCGCAAAGTTTACGTCTATCATACCGTAAAAGCGGTTGGGCATATTGGTGGGCCAATACGCATTTTTCTCGTTCTTAATAGTGGGAACATCGTCCACCGCCATACCGTCGGAAAACAGCCCCTCTTCTATGGCAAGGGTGTAAAGGGACAAGGGTTTTATGGAAGAACCCCACTGTCGGGGGCTGTGAACAGCTCTGTTAAGCCCCATTGCGCCCTTCTTTTCGCCTCTACCGCCAACAAGGCCCAAAACGTCACCGGTTTGGGGATCCATAACTACCATGGATGCTTGCGGAATAACGCCTTGGTTGCCTGTAACGGTCTCGCCCTCTAAATACAAATAATCGTGGCTTGTCTCCACAAACACCTCCTCGATAGCCTCTTGGATATCGGGGTTAACTGTGGTGATTATGTTAAGACCGCCGGAGTACAAAAGGCGGGTCGCCGTTGCGGGATCGTAACCGAACTCTTCACACAGGTCGTCGGTAACCTGCTCTATCAAAGCTTCTACATAGTAGTTATGGGCGCTTTCGCCCTCGTTTTCTTCAACATCGGTATTAAGGTCTAATTGGGAGTTATAAAATTGGTCAAACTCTTCCTTCGTTATAAGGTTTTGCTCCAGCATCTGCTCAAGCACCAAGTTACGACGCTCTAAATTGTTTTGGGGATTGCGCACAGGGTCATACTTGGTGGGGGACTTGGGTATGCTGGCAAGAGCGGCACACTCTACCAAGTTAAGCTCTGACAGCTCTTTGCCGAAATACTCCATTGCCGCGGTCTTAACACCGTAGCAGTTTTGCGACAGAAAGATGGTGTTAAGGTACATTTCCATAACCTGCTCTTTACTGTATTGCTTGGTAACAGTTATAGCGCGGAGTATCTCTTGCACCTTACGCTGGATGGTGGTTTCATCCTCTTTAGAAACGTTTTTTATAAGCTGTTGGGTTATGGTTGAACCGCCGGAATTATCACCGGAGGAAGAGAAAAAGTTGATTACAGCGTTGCCGGTACGACGATAGTCCACACCCGGATGCTCCCAAAACCTTTTATCTTCTATGGCGATATATGCGTTTACAAGGTCCTCCGGCAACTCATCATAGGTTGCCCAAGAACGGTTTTCGGTGCCTACAAGGGTATCGTATTGCACGTACTTGGTTTCGCCGTCCACCTCTACAGCGTAGTTTATGACGGTGGTGCTGCTGCTTTCAAACTGCAAATTGTCCAAGCCCGAAAAAGAGGGGTCTATATAGCTTTTAATATAGATAACAAAGGCCGCAACCACTACTGCGCCTGCTATAACGCCCACAAGCATAACGGTAAGAACAATGTTTATTATCCAGGTTATAACCTTATATATGGCGAACAGCGCCACCTGTATGGGGTACGCCGCGCCCATTTTTGCTATCTTCCCCAAAAGCTTACCAACCTTACGCTTTTTGCGAGGCTTTGGTTCTTCTTCTTCTTTTACATCAAGGGCTGTATTCTCTTCCGAGGGCGCCGCAAGGGCAGTCTCTTCCGAGGGCGCCGCAAGAGCAGTCTCTTCCGAGTGAGCGGCTTCCTCCACGGACGCTTCCGCGGGGGGAGTATCCGTAACGGGGGCTACAGCTTCTTCTGTTGCGTTTGTGTTTTGAAGTTCTTTTTCTTCCACTGACCGCACCTACCTTTCTAACGGTTTTCCCTTACCACAAGTGCCGTTTCTTCCCTGTGGATATTGCAGGCGTAACCAAAAATAGTGCCTATTAAGATAATAAGCAGGCCTAACATAAAGCCAAATAAATCTATGCCAAAATCAAACTTAAGGTCTACGTTCTTTACAAAAATGCTCATAAGCTTGTAGTTAAAAAACCTTTGTACAAGCAAAACAATGGGGTTGCCAACCATTATGGAAAGCCCTATGTAGTTAACGCAAGCGGCGTTTTCTTCACTTAACACCTTACCTGCGGAAATGTTTTTCATAAGCTTGGACAAAAAATGGAACACGGGCACACAAACCAAAAGCCCCGCCATAAGAGTAAACAACCCTGCATACACGGTACCCTTTATGCTGTCTGCACCCACAGAGGAATCAACTATAACCCTAACTCCGTTGCCAAGGCTTACGTCAAACATACGTGCGCCCTTTTCTGCTATGACCTTCATATAGGGGGTAAAAAGAAGCTCCTCGGCAGTAACGCTTACAAATATAAGTATTACCGCCATTACGCCCAGCAAGCCCACAAGGATGCCCGAAACATAGGCAAGCACCCTAAATGCAAGCCACAACATTTTACATATGGGGGCAATGCGTGAATATCTTGTATCTCTTTCGCTGCCTTTTGCAATAAATGCCATAACTAATCGCTCCTTTTCTTAAGTGCTATGTTTTCTTCGCCCATAATACGCTTTAACGCGCTTTGCAAGGTGTAATTAGGGTCGCAACCCTGCCCCTTTGGGGAGTATAACTTACCTGTTTGCTGATAATATATACGCACTCTGCCCATACCTGTGTGCTTTTTAATCTCTTGCATTGCCTTGTCCAACAGATGTGCGTTGCTTTCGGTCACCTTAATATACAAATCGTCCGGCTTTTCCCCTGCAAGGATGGCAGATTTTAGTATAAGCTTTATTTCGTCTTCGCTTTCGTCCTCATAAGCTTCTCTAACGCTTATTTCACCGTGGGCAATAAGCACAGCGCCTTCCAAAAGCATAGGACCGTACTGCTCCAAGGCCTTGGGAAACACCACAAGCTCGGTCTCGCCAAGCATGTCCTCAAAGCCGCAAAATGCCATAATGCCGCCGTTTTTTGTGGGCTTTTGTATCTTTGTTGTTATCATGCCCAAAATGCTGACAAGCTGCCCCTCCTTAAGGGTGCCGTTTTTGTACCGTTCGGTAAGGGATAGGGTGTCTATGGCGCCCGCCGCCTTTGCGGCAGACACATGCTCTGCCAAGGGATGACCCGAAAGATACAGCCCCGTTAGGGATTTTTCATCCTCTAACATAGTGCGCCTGTCGTATTCATCCAGCTTTGGATAATCCAAGCTAACCGCGCCGCTGTCGTCACCGATGCTTTCAAAAAGCCCTATTTGACCTGCCGCCGCCGCGTTTCTTATATGATAAAGCTTGTCTCCGCTGCTGTCCAGCGCGCCAACCAACACACTGCGGGGCTTGCCAAAGCAATCCAAAGCGCCGCAGCGTATCATAGCCTCGGTCATGCGGGAGGTACCGCCCCCCTGTACACGCACCAAAAAGTCCTCAAAGTCCTTAAAAGCGCCGCCATTCTCTCTTGTTGCCACAAGCTTTTCCGCAAACGACTTGCCTACGTTTTTAATGCCCGCAAGCCCAAAACGCAAGCCCTTTTCTTCTACGGAAAACAGCACATCGCTTTTGTTAACCTGTGGCGGCAGAATATCAAAGCCCATACGCTGACACTCCTGCCTGTAAAGACGCATTTTTCCGTTATCACCCAATACCGAGTTTAACAGCGCCGCCATATATTCACGGGGGTAATGGCATTTGAGATATGCCGTTCTGTATGCCAACACCGCATAAGCGGCAGCATGGCTTTTGTTAAAGGCGTAGGACGCAAAGCCCGCTATGCTGTCAAACAGCTCCTCTGCCTTTTGAGGAGACATCCCCTTGGCAGAAGCTCCGCTTACAAAGCTTGCCCTCTCCTTTGCCATTTCTTCGGGCTTCTTTTTAGCCATAGCACGGCGCACCATATCCGCGCGCCCGTAGGAATAGCCCGCCACAAGCACGCATATACGCATTACCTGCTCTTGATATATCAT
>JAZUQW010000214.1:0-3680 GCA_045605905.1 Eubacteriales bacterium | reverse complement strand
AACCTGGCAGACTGTTGAGAAAGAGTGCAGACAAGACGAACCGAGGCGAGAGCTGTACTTGGTACTGTGAGCCGAGGTTCGTTTTGAACGAAAAATACGATAAATTATAGGAAAATCGGGGATGTTTCCCCGATTTTCCTCGTTATGAGTAATGATGTTTTTGCTCTTTTCGTGTTCTGTGCCTTTGTCAGCAGTCTGAGGGGATGCTGTTTTTTCAGCATCCCCTCATATTTATTATAAAGTTTATACCCAAGCAGTATATCCGCTCAAGTTCAATATGCTTAAAACGGAGCCGTTTTGGTCAGTGCTGTAAATTGCCCTTACCTTATCATCCTCGGCAAGCTTTAAAATTTCTTCTTTTGTTAAGCTCTTGGCCTCAAATGCGGGAATTATCGCCCAGTGAAGCTCGCCTTTGGCTTCGTATGTGGCAGGATAAAGGGATACCACATATCGACTCAAGCGTTTTGCGGGCAGAAGGTTTCCGTCGGGAAGTGTGCCGTTTTCGTCGGACAGTGCCATAGCTTGGTCGATGTAGTCGTTGCCGTTTACCTTTTCGGCTATCCCCGCACCGTCTATTACGCCTTCCATATAGCTGTCTGTATATTCACTCACCGCGGATAAGAAAGCATTGCTTTGTTCTTTGTTTTCCTCGTCAATGCTCAACATATTGTACTTCTCACCGTTACGAATATCGGGATTCAAAATTTGCCCGTCAAGCATTAGCTTTTCGGCACCGTCACAATTATAGCCCGCCAAAGAAATGCTGTTAAGTCGCTCATTAATAAGCGTATTGCTAAAGCTTAATTCTGTGGGCCAAGCATCAATGTTGGTAAGGTTGTTAGCTTCCACGGCGTAGGTAAAGGACTTGTGTATGCTGCTGCTGTTCATAGCATAAAACGAGCTTTGCATCCACGTCATATAAGCAGAGCGCTGATAATTCACCGTCTTGCCGTTAAAATCTTCGTAGCCCGAAACATCTCCATTCGTCAACACCCAAACGTCAAAAACCGCATCGTCATCGGCTTCTTCCAAAAGCGTTGTGAGATGATCGGTAACGCTGTCTGCATACTCGCCCACCCGTTTGTGTGCCATAGCTATGGAAAGCTGCCCATACTCCAACAATGCGTTTAAAGCACTTTCCTGTACGTCCATATAATAACAGCGGTTGGCTTCCACTGCGCGGTCGCTTGCGTCTACGGCCGAAACAATATTAACAGCCCCAACCGACTCTGCGTATTCCAAAGCCTTATTGTAATATTCCTCGTCGGCATCTCCGCCAACCTCTTCGGTGTTGATATTTATAAACACGGTATACCAAACATCTTCACCGCGGTGTTCTTCCAATAAGGTCATCAGCTCTTCGGTTATATAGCTTGTTTCGTTTTCCGCTTTTATGTAGGTGTACTTGTCTGTAGCTTCGTCAGTAGTATGACCGCCGCAGCTTACATATTTTTTGCCATCATCCGCGGTTTCGCTTTGCTCTTCCGCAGTTTCCGCTGCCTCGGCGGACGCTTCACTTTCCCGGTCCTCGCTCTGCTCTGCTAGGTCCTCGCTCTGCTCAACTTGCTTTTGCTCTGCACCTTTATTGGCTTTATCCTTTGTGCAAGAAACACAGTTAAGGCACAGGCTTAAGGCAACAAGCAGTAAGCATATAAAATACATTGCCTTTTTCATTATATCAACTCCTTTATCGCTTATTGGCATATAAATTATATCATTAAACATCGTTATTTGCAATACGGGGAGGATAAATAACAAAATTCAGCACATCGCACAAATTAAAATTGTATATTCAACAAAACAAAAAGCAAAAGTTTGTGCATTGTGATGATATTGCTTTGTTTTTTTGAAATTATTGAAAAAACAAGGCTTTTTGTGATATAATGATAATACATGGAAAACCTCGTAAATGATTCCAATACAGTGTATTATCTGGGTTTTGATACTTGCGGCTATTTTTCAAGTCCGTTTATTTTTGACGTGCGCGATATTACCGATTCTGCGGGCGAGCATTTGACACTCGGTGAAACCAAAGAGCTTTTCGGGTGGATAATAGAAATGGAGCAGGCGGCGTTTAAATCTATGGGCATAGATACAGAGATCCATTGGTACAGCAATGTATATGAGCAATAAATAAAGCTTTTTCATATTGCGGCAACGGATGATAACGCTAAAGGTCAATTCTATTATTTTTATACGGCATGAAAGAACAATACGAAAGTATAGAAAAACCCACGGCAGAAACAGCAATGGAGTTTTCCTTGTCCGTTCAGGCGTTACAAGAGAAAATGGTTGCAGAGGGATTAATGGACAAAAACACAATCGGCGCGGATATAATGGTTTTGCCGAAAGGATATGCAGAGGCAGAGAAAATGAAAGGTGCGTGGATGCAATCGCCCCGTTATTAAAGCAATTTTTCGGTGTTAAGTAAACAAATGAAGGAGAAGGTAATGAAAAGCACGTTGTTGAAATTTGTAATTATGCTATCAGTAGCGGCTTTGTGTTTTGGTTTTGCTTCCTGCGGCAAAGTGGAGGAAAAAAAGCCAAGCAAAGAGGAAAGCAAAGTTGTAAGTGAAGAAAACGATTCAATATACACAGAAAATGGCATAAAGTTTATAGGCGAGCTTAAAGACGGTCAGCCTATAAGCGGCACCGTCAGTTATCCCGACGGAAATAAAGGTAATTTGGATAAGGCTAACAACACCATAAGCTTTGATAACGGGGACGTGTATACCGGCGACATCGATTATCTCTGTCGCCATGGCGAGGGCGTTATGGTATACGCCAATGGCGACCGCTATGAGGGCGAGTGGAAAGACGATGTTATTAACGGCGTTGGTACTATGTATTTTGCCAACGGTGACGTATATACCGGCAGCTTTAAAGACGGCGTTACTCACGGAACCGGCAAGCTTGTAATAAAAGCCACAGATACAAAGGAAGGCGTTACTTACGAGGGAGAGTATGAAAACGGCTTGTGCCACGGGCAGGGTACCTGTATATGGGATAACGGAACCATCTACACAGGAGGATATGTTAACGGCGCTCGTGAAGGCTATGGCGAGCTTGAGATGTCAGACGGCGAAAGCTATAAGGGCTATTGGGTAAAGGATAAGCGCGAGGGTGCCGATGGCGAGCTGCATTACGCCAATGGCGACCGTTATGTTGGTCCATTTATTAACGACCTGCCCGATACCCGCCAAAAAAATGAAGACGGCAGTTTTGTAATATTAGAGGATGGCAACTGTGCCCACGGTGTAAAGGGTATGTATTTCTGTGCAGACGGCAGAACCTATACAGGATATTTTGAAGAGGGCAAAATAGTTACCGCCAAGGGTGAGCTTATTGAGGATACCACCCCGGATTATATAAATCCTACCGAATAAAGCAAAGCATCTTGGTTGCCGCGAGATCTGACGACTTTTTGGGACTCACACAAATCAAAAAAGCCATTACGGTTATACCGTAATGGCCCAAGCTGATGACAAACCTTGTCAAGTCGGATCGTAGCCATGTCGTTCTGTGAGCCAAGGAGTTGTTCCTGAGTATTGTCTTCCTAAGACCGCTGGCCTCCGACTTTCTTGGTTGCCGCGAGATCTGACGACTTTTTGGGACTCACACAAATCAAAAAAGCCATTACGGTTATACCGTAATGGCCCAAGCTGATGACAAACCTTGTC
>JAZUQW010000213.1:0-6127 GCA_045605905.1 Eubacteriales bacterium | reverse complement strand
ATAGCCAACAACCTTACCATTATGGGTGGCAACAACAATCTTTTGATCCAAGCGGGAAAGCACTTGCTTGCGCCAACCTTCGTTTTTGATATTATCAAAAAATTCGGAAAAGCCGTAATGCTTGTCGTTGTCGTAATAGCCTATTTCTATATCAGAAGCCTTAAGCCTTTCTATTCCCTCTGCGATAGCATCAGGATATACATAATTCTTAAGGGGTAAATAATATGTGTTTTGGATTGCGTAATCCACATATCCCGCTTTGGCAAAGAAACGATACGCAGCGCTTGCCATATCCACGCCGGGAACACCGGGATGATCGTGAGGTGCCGCACCGGGGATATACCACGGCAGTTGACAGGGATTATAAAACACAAGCTCTATTTTTTCAAGACTTGGATTTTGCGCTTTAAGCTGTTCTTCCAATGATTGAAGTATTTTTTCTGCAACGCCCTTGCCGCGTTGTTCTTTTTTTACACCTATATAAGTTATATAGGCAACAATTGCGCCGTCGGCATAGTTGGCAAAACCAAAACCTGTAAGGCCGCTGTCGTCAGCCAAACCTGCATATACGTGATTTATGCCTTCACGAAGGAACAAACCGTCGAACGCTACGGGATCAATAGGTTTAAAAACGACCTCGCCGCTTTCTACATAGCTGTTCCAAATATCAATACACTCGTTCTTATACTGCAAAGGGTTAACTGTTTTCATTGCGCCTCTCCTTTTATCTCACTTTCTTCTGTATTTGTTACATCTTCGTCCTCTTTATACGTTATATAGCCAATAGAGTTAATCTTATAGCTACCTTCTTCGTAAACGATTTCAAAATGCATTATTTTTGCCGTTTCAGAACCAATATCGGCACGGTAAGTACCGTTGTTTTCATAAATTTCGTAGCTTACTTTGTAATGCCAATACGAAACGCCATCGCGCTTTTCGCCCTGGTTAAAATTTATGCGTATGTTATGCACCTTTTGCGGGGTAAATCTTTCCTGCACCACAAATTTTTCTTTATAGGAGCTTGAAAGCAAATTCGCGTGGGCAGTGGCGTCCCCTTCCTTGAGTGATTGGAAATACTTATACATCAGCCCTTTTATGGTGTCGCTTGACGCAACAGATGCATCAAGAGGGCTGCCTACACCGGCATCGTCACTAAACCAAACTTCCCTATCCTTTGCCATATAGGCGGGGTCATCCTTGGGGTCTGCATCGTAATCGGCAGGAAAGAAATATATTCCTTCCGCTTTTTTTGTAAAATCCTGCTTTTCCGGCTCCAACAATCCGCTGATGAATTTCAACACGCCCAAAGCCAAGATCAAAAAAGCAAAGGACAACACCGCATAACGCAAAACTTTCTTTAATGCTTTCTTTTCTTTTTGTTTTGTATCTGTAGCGGTATCGGTTTTTTTGTTGTTTTCTTCTGATTCATCCACAAGCGCGGTTATCTCTTTTTCTTTCGCCTGCTTGTCTTTTTTGGAATTTGCTTTACCCATTTATTTTTTTGCCTTTCTGACAAGAATATAAATAATGCCAAGCACACAAACTATAAAGATTATTACGGGAATGACAATATCGAGAGTGAGTTTGTTATCGTCTCCATTTTTATTAGCGCTGTTAGGCTTTTTGTCGTTTTCTTTATCAAGCGCATTATTAACTTCCCTTAACGTATCATAATCATCGTTGAGAAGATTGTTTATACATTCATAAGCAAGTCTGCCGTTTTTGTTAGGCTCGTCTTGAGATAAAGCTATAGCACAGTCATAAATATTATTATACGCCTCGAAGGTAAACAACAAACGCTTTTCACAAGTTTCCAACGCAAACGCTTTATCAAGGAATGCGGACAAATGGCTTGCGTCATCATTTGTAGGTACACCGTCAAAAGGCAGTTCTATGCCGTTGCAGTTGGAAGCATCTATACGTTCTGTAAAATCGCCCTGGGCAGCATATATGACATCAGCTTCTATTTGCTCACCGCCTTTTGTGGAAGCAATGGTGACAAGGCCGCGCTCCTTGGCAAGCTGCATACAATAATGCCTAAAGCTCTCGTTGCCGTCATAGCTGCTATCAAAATACACTCCTGCCAAATTAACATGGCTGTATTCTTTGCTGTTCACAGCAAAAACCATGGTATCTATATAGTATTGGCAAAACTCTTCTATATCTGCCTGTTCATTTAAGAACATACTTACATTGGGAAAAGACACAAATAGAGGATATTTATGCTCCTGGGGGTAATGCTTGTCTGCCTTTAAATCACCAACAATTATTTCGGCTGAAGAGAATACGCCCGACTCTAAAGTTAAGGCATCCAAAAACGCCATAACTTTTTCTTTACTGTTAGTATCTTTAGGTTCCGAAAACACAGTTCCCTGAAACAGCTCGCCCACCATAAGACCTTCGTCGTCACAATACTGCAAAACCGAGCGAAGAACAAAATAGTTTAATGTACTACCTTCCGCGGCGGACCCGAGCTGTAGCAACGCCATATCTTCGGGAATTATCGAAGCTTCCGCAGCGGAGACGGTAAAACCGCCTATAAGCAACACCGCGGCAAGCAATACGCTAAAAAGCCTATACATAAAAGCCACCATTTGCAACAAATTATCGATTGTCGATGGGGGTATACTGCTTGTGTTTGCTAACATTCTTAAATGCAGGTCTGATGATTTTACCTGCATTTACGATCTCTTCTATTCTGTGAGAGCACCAACCCGCAATTCTTGAAACCGCAAAAATAGGAGTATAAAGCTCTCTGGGGAGATCAAGCATACTGTACACAAAGCCACTGTAAAAGTCTATATTTGCACTAATACCTTTATACATACGACGTTCTTTGGCAATAATATCAGGTGCAAGTTTTTCTACTCTTGTATAAAGCTCCAGCTCATCCACCCTACCCTTTTCGGCAGCCAATTCCTTTACGAATCGCTTAAACAGATTAGAGCGTGGGTCTGACAAAGAATAAACCGCGTGTCCAATGCCGTAAATAAGACCTTTTTTATCAAAGGCTTCTTTATGCAAAAGCTTTACAAGATACTGTGATATTTGTTCATCATCTGTCCAATCGGAAACGTTCTGCTTTAAATCGTCAAACATCTCAACAACTTTTATGTTAGCGCCGCCGTGGCGGGGACCTTTAAGAGCACCTACTGCCGCTGTAATGGCAGAATAAGTATCTGTACCCGTAGAGGTTACAACACGGGTGGTAAAGGTGGAGTTGTTACCACCGCCGTGGTCTGCGTGAAGCACCAAAGCAAGGTCAAGAAGTTTTACCTCCAGCTCGGTATAATTACCCTCGCCACGAAGAAGCAACAACAAATTTTCTGCCGTTGACAGATCTTTGTTAGGTGAATGGATTATAAGGCTTTTGCCGTCGTGATAATAAGAATACGCCTGATAGCCGTATACAACAAGCATAGGAAAAATAGCTATAAGCTCTAAAGATTGACGAAGTACGTTACCAACACTTGTATCATCGGCGTTGCCATCGTACGAGTAAAGGGTTAATATACTCTTTGCAAGAGAGTTCATCATATCGCGGCTTGATGCCTTCATAATAACGTCACGCAGAAAATTTTTTGGCAAACTGCGATAGCTGGACAAAAGCTCGGTAAAACTACCTAGTTCTTCTCTTGTGGGCAGATTGCCGAACAACAAAAGGTACACAGTCTCTTCGTAACCGCGTCTGCCGTCCGCAAGAAAACCATCTACAATTTGTTCTATATCAATACCTCGATAATAAAGCTTACCTTCGCAAGGAACAAGCTCTTCATCCACTATGGAGTAAGAATGCACTTCTGCGATCTCTGTAAGACCTGTAAGCACACCTCTGCCGCTGATATCGCGAAGCCCTCTTTTTACGTCGTATTTTGCATATAGTTCGGGGTTGATATGACCGTTTTCTACGCAAAGCTTTGCCAACGACTCTATTTCAGGTATTACTTCAGAAAAATGAGGATCTATTCTGTTCATATATAAACCTCCTGTCATCTATTATAAAAGGTGCAATTTCGGTTACAGCGATAAAACCACACCTGCAACCGCACCCGCGCCGATAAAAACAATAGGATGCAGTTTTTTAAATATTAAGCTTGCCGCTAAAATAACGGCGTAAAGGATAACATTTTTTACATCAATAGCTGTAAAAAAGCTTCCAATGGAATTGACAGCGCCTAAATTTATAAGCACCTCTGTAAACGTGGAAAACGTAGCACTTAATATAAGCGCCGTCGTGGCGGGTCTGATACCGTAAAAGGCGTTGTTTACAAGAGCGCTGTTCTTGAATTTTTGCAGCATTTTTGCAACGACAACCGTTATCAAAAACGCCGGTAAAGCCAAAGCAAATACGCAAACAACAGAGCCTAAAGGACCTGCTATCTTATGTCCTGCATAGGTGGCAATATTTATTCCTATAGGGCCCGGGGTGGATTCGGATATGGCTACAAAGTTTCTTAACTCTTCATGAGTAAACCATTTGTGTTTTTCAGCCATATCCTCAAGAAAAGGGATTGTGGCAAGCCCGCCGCCTATAGCAAACAGACCGGTTTTAAAATACTCCCAAAAACACAACAGAAGAGTTTTCAACAAAATCACTGCTTATTCCCCCCCTTTTTTGTGTACTCTTTTATGTTGCTGATTATAATACCTGCAAAGGCTGCGGCAACAACCAAGGGCACTGTGGGCAAATAAAACGACAGAGCGAAGACAACAAGCGCTATTATAACCGTCGGAATATCTATGCACGTCTTTTTTATAAGCTTTGCTACTGTTATGGAAATTATGGCGCAGATAGCAACACTCATCCCTGCAAGAGCATGCTGTACGTAAACGTTTTCAGAAAACTGCTGCAACACCGTCGCTATGGACATTATGACAAGCACAGGCACAAAGACCACGCCAAGCGTTGCACAAACAGCACCCCATATACCTTTTTTTTGATATCCTACCAGAGTTGCCGCGTTAACAGCAATTACGCCGGGGGTACACTGACCTATGGCATAACAGTCTATAAGGTCATCTTCACTTATCCAGTTCCTGCGATCAACCAATTCACGCTTAAGAATAGGAAGCATAGCGTATCCGCCACCAAAGGTTACGGCACCTATTTTCATATAGGCAAGAAAAAGCTGTAAACACATAACTATATCACCTTTTCATCTCCGAAACAGGCTTGGAATCCTTGAGCTCTACAGTGCGGTTATATACGTTGGGATTTTTGCTGTCTTTACAGAAATAGCCCGTACGTACAAACTGGAACTTTTCGCCCGCTTTAGCATCAGCCAAAGACTGCTCTAACTTACAGCCTGTATAAACCTTGAGGCTTTCGGGGTTGAGGTAATCATCATAGGTTTTATCCTCGGGAATAGCGCCTGTGTTTTCGATAGTGAAAAGCTTATCATAAAGTCTTACTTCTGCATCTATGCAATTCTTTGCAGAAACCCAATGTATGGTGCCTTTAACCTTTCTGCCATCGTGAGGCATGCCGTTGCGGCTGATAAGATCTGCATCGCAGTGGATGCAAACAACATTGCCTTCAGCATCGGTTTCTACATTATTGTATTTTACAATATACGCACCCATAAGCCTTACTTCTCCACCCGGTTTAAGGCGGAAATACTTTGGCGGGGGCTCCAAAGCGAAATCTGCCCTTTCAATATAAAGCTCTTTGGTAAATGGCAATTCCCTAACCCCTGCAGACTCATCATTGGGATTATTGGAAACGGGAAAATACTCTGTTTGATCATCGGGATAATTATCAATAACAAGCTTTACAGGCTCAAGAACTGCAATTTTACGTAAAGCGCCCGCATTAAGTTCATCTCTTAAGCAATGCTCAAGCAAAGCAATATCAACAATGCTGAAGTTCTTTGCAACACCGGCCTTTTCAACAAAGCTAAAGATACTGCTTGGAGTATATCCTCTGCGGCGAAGACCTGAAAGTGTAGGCATTCTGGGGTCATCCCAACCGTCAACATAGCCTTCTTCCACAAGCTTGCGCAGATAACGCTTGCTCATAACGGTGTTTGTTACGTTAAGGCGCGCAAATTCATACTGATGGGGAGGTTGTTCAAAACCAATATTTTCAACTACCCAATCATAAAGGGGACGGTGGTTTTCAAATTCA
>JAZUQW010000212.1:0-11920 GCA_045605905.1 Eubacteriales bacterium | reverse complement strand
CCTAAGACCGCTTGGCCTCCGACTTCAGGATAATGTGTTAAAATGAAAAAAAGACATAATAAGGAGTATGAAAAATGAAAACAACCAAAATACTTGCCCTTGTGCTTGCGTTGGCAACCGTGCTTTCTCTTGCAAGCTTTGGTGCTTTTGCAGACGAAGTTACCTTTGAGTATCTTTATGAGGCAGAAGCAATAACGACCCTTGGTGACCACAACATAACTCCTCTTGATACCGTTGATGTTACCGGCTATTGCTTCACCCCCGATGCCGCAGGCGTTTACGAAATAACCCTTAAGACCCCGGGCGCGGCTTTGCATAACGTAGGCGGCTCCCCCTTCTTTGCCACCTATGACAGTCTTAACGAAGAGGGTGTTATCACCTTTGAGGTTAGCGAAAGCGGTGTAGGCGGCTCTTGCCTTTTCGGCATACAGTATAACGGTACCGCCGTTGTTAATATTGCCCTTGCAGAAGACCAAACCCCCGGTACGCAGGAGTATCCCGATTGGATAATTTACCAAAACACCGTCGCACCCCAAAGCTTTACCCTTCAGCTTGCAGAAGGTGAAGCGCTTTCTTATGTAAGCGTTTATGAAGAACACAGCGCGGTTCGCGGAGAAGACGGCTTTTATCATTTGGATGAAGCAAATGGCCCTGTTCTTTACGTAAACTTGGCAAGACCCCCTTACAGCTTTGTTGAGATATTGGCTGCCGGCGCAGTAAGAGACTATTTCTTCGATGCTGACGGTAACTTTATAAACAGAATCGATTATACCAACGCAGTAACCGAGTTTATAAACTGCGCAGACAACAATATTTATCCTCTTTGCTATGACCTTATGCATATCATCAGCACCCATGGCGAAAACCAGGGCTGGTTTGATGCCGATGGCACCAACTGCTGGTTTAACAGACCCGAGACTATGGTAGAAGATACTGCTTGGATGTATGCTTGCTGTTATGTTCCCGCAGAAGAAGGCGATGACGATTCTTCCGAAAACAGCATCGAAGACGGCGACGACACCATAAACAGCGCTGATGACAGCCTGCCCGCAGAAGATCCTTCCGAAAGTGATGCGCCCGTAGATGACAGCGTTCAGGGCGGTAACGATATCAGCGAAGACGGCAATGCCTCCGAAGACAGCGCCGATGCTCCTGTTGTTGAGCCCAGCCTTGGCGACGTTAGCTTTGACGGCGAGATAAACAGCCTTGACGCCGCACAGGTTCTTAAGTACGATGCACTTATGGTTGAATTCAGCGAGGACCAGCTTCTTTGCGGCGATGTTAACGGCGATGCTTCTGTAGACAGCCTTGATGCCGCACAGATCCTTAAGCTTGACGCAGGCCTTATTACCGAGTTTTCCGGCGTAGGCACAACAGATGACGAGCCTATATACGGTACCGAGGATAACCCCCACACCGTTATTGCCGGCAGCGAGTATGTTGTTGCCCCCGGCGAGACCGTGTATTTTGAGCTTACCTATAAAAACGGTATGATGTTTACCGCTACTGCAGGCGAGTTTGAAGAAAGCTTTATAGTTGTTGACCTTGTTCAAAGCTATTTCTTCACCAACACCACAGACGATACCGTGGTTCTTTATCTTGATTTTGCTTCTCCCGCAGGCTATATGGACAACCCCATAGAGCTGGTTATGGGTGAAAACACCGTTAGCGTGTCAGCAGGCTCTCAAGGTGTTTACTACAAATGGATTGCTACCGCAAACGGCACCCTTACAATAGAGATGCCCGACGGCGATTGGTTCTACTGCATTAACAACCTCACCTCCTACATCTATGGCGATAACTGCTGGAGCGATGATGACCCCGCTACCCCTGTTGCCACCGTTGAGGTTTCCGAAGGTGACGAGATCCAACTGCTGTTCAATACCTATGACCCCGCCAATATGTGGGAAAATCCCGCAGGTGAGCTTATAGTTGTTGCATCCTTTGAATAATACTAAAACTTTTTAGCTCTTTGCCCCACCGAAAGAAATGTTCCTGTTCGGTGGGGCTTTTGTAGTAGTGGTTGTTGACTTGATTGATAAATGATGATAAAATAGTATAAAAGATAACAGCAAAGGGGTTGTTGGCTGTGAAAATACGTGTAATCGCCTTTGTTTTGGCTTTTATAATAATAAGCGCAGCGGGCGTGTTTCCCGACGCTTCGGTTGCGGGCGTGACTTTGCTTGGTGACGTTAACGGCGACGGGGCTGTGGATAGTCTTGATGCCGCCCTTGTTTTGCGCTACGATGCGGGGCTTTTGATTTTAGACTCCGAGCTGCTGTCTGCGGCGGATTGTAATTCGGACGGCGGAGTGGATAGCCTGGATGCCGCCACCATACTTAAATACGATGCGGGCCTTATCTCCTTGCCGCAAGCCACCTGTGCCGACGGTAACCACAGCTTTGGGGTTTGGACCACTGTAAGAGAGGCAAGCTGTACCGTTAACGGCGAGGAAAAGCGAAGTTGTGTCAACTGCGGTGTGGAAGAGATACATATAGTGTTAGCACGGCATACCGTTGAGATATTAGAGGGCTACGACGCTACCTGTACCGAAAACGGACTTACCGAGGGCAGCTATTGCTCGGTATGCTTTATCGTTATATCGGCGCAGGAGCCTATTATCGCAAGCGGTCACAGATTAGTCCAAACGGTAATACAAACGCCTACTCCTAATGGAGACGGTTTGGTGCTTTGCGAATGTATTGATTGTGACTATGAGTACACCGCCTCCCTTCCGTACACAGAAGATGGTGACTACGAAAGCAGTGAAGAAGAAAGCCGCGAGGAAGAGAGCGTTTCCGAGGACGACTCTTTCAGAACCTCTTATTATGACGGAGAATATGTAAACATTGACATAGACGGCAACACCCTCACCGTTAAGGGCGTTCTTGATTACGCGGGTATGGATGCCGTTTGGATACGGGTTTTTACCGCGGATGACGACAGCGTGGTCTTTGACGACTATGTGGAAGTACCAAGCGGAACGCCGTTTTCCGCAAGCTTTGACTTAAGCGGCAAGACCGAGCGTATGTATGTGACGCTGTACCACCACAAGGCGGGGGATGTGTACTCTTGGTCCTACATAGACAAAGGCAGGTATTTTATAAGCCGCAATAATGGGCAGTACGCTTTAGAAAAATCCCCGGTCTTTCAGCACAACGCACAGCTTTTTGATGATTACATAGACCCGCAAACAGGCTTTTATTATATGCTCTCACCGGAGATGCGCACTGCTTCTGACCTGCTTGTGGGGAATGTAGAGGACGACTATGAAATAATGTATACCCTGTTTAAGTGGGTTAGCGAAAACGTTTATTACGATTACGACTTTTTGTACGGCGTTACCGACAGTTGCCACCTTTCCCCGGAAAACGTGTATCGGTACAGATATACCGTTTGCCAAGGCTATACAAATTTGTTGTGTGCGCTCCTGCAGGCACAGGGCATACCCTGTATACAAACCGAGTGCTACGGTCAGTTCCCCATAGATGCCGAGGGCGCTGATGCCACCACTGTTAACCACGTGTTTGTAGAAGCCTATCTTGAATCGGAAAACCGCTGGGTGATCATGGACCCCACCTGGAACACCGGCAACAGATATCAAGGCGGCGTGTTTGAACAAGGCTTTACGCTTTCCCGTTATTTTGACGTTACACCCCAAGAGCTTTCCGTTTGTCACAAGGTAATAAGGCGTAAAGCACCGTGGTTTTGGTACGTGTAGGTAGCCTTAAGTAAAATTATTGACAAATGTGCATAAGCGCTGTATAATTTAAACGAACATACTTATGCCTGCTTGGGCGTATAAGTATAGTATATTAATTTAGGAGGAAGACTGTTATGAAAAGATTTCTTGCATTGCTTCTTGTTTTTGCAAGCCTTGCTATGATGTTTGTTGCCTGCGGTGACGACAAGGAAGACGCAAAAACCGAGGATAAGGCAGACGGCGGCAACAAGCAAGACCCCGTAGACGCACTTGTTGGCACTTGGGAATGGGATTATGACGGCTCTGCCGTTACAGTTACCCTTAACAAAGACGGCACCGGCACAATTGGCGACGAAAGTGGTACCCTTGACTTAAAGTGGTCCGAGTCTAAAGGCACCATAACTGCTGTTGCGGTTATGACCTTTGGTGAGGAGACTGTGGAAGAAGAACTGTTCGCTGATGCCGCGTATTCCATCAGCGGCAATAAACTTACCATCACCAAAGATGGTGATTCAATGGTTTGGACAAAGAAATAAAACTTTTTAGTTCACACAAATAAGAAATCATACCAACAAAAAAGGTGCGCCCTGTGGCGCACCTTTTTATCGTCGGGGTCCCCAAGAAATCGTCAGATTTCTTGGGGTAATTGTTGGGGTAATTGTTGGGGTGATTTGCGTTTTTTATTCTCTTTCGCTTATCTGCTTTTGAAGCTTTGCCATAAATGCATCAAGGGTCATGGTCTCGGTTTGGTCTGTATCACGGTCGCGTACGGAAATAACGCCGTCCTCAATCTCCTTATGGCCGATAATAACCATATAAGGAACACGGTCAACCTGACGTGCCTCTCTAACCTTGTAGCCTATCTTTTCGTTACGTTCATCAATCTCGCAACGGATGCGTGCCGCCTTAAGCGCCCCATAAACCTCTTTTGCGTAGGCGTGGTCGGTGCCGGGCAGGGTCATAACCTTTACCTGCAAGGGCGCAAGCCATACGGGGAACTTGCCTGCAAAATGCTCGGTAAGTATGCCGATAAAGCGCTCGATAGAGCCGTAGCATACACGGTGAATCATAATAGGTTGCTTGCGGGTGCCGTCTTCATCCACATACTCCAGCTCGAAATTGTGGGGAAGCTGGAAGTCAAGCTGAATGGTGCCGCACTGCCATGTTCTGCCGATGCTGTCGCGAAGGTGGAAGTCTATCTTGGGGCCGTAGAACGCGCCGTCACCCTCGTTAATGGTGTAGGGCAGGCCAAGCTTCTCAAGGGCAGACTTAAGTCCGTCGATAGCTGCATCCCAATCCTCGTCGCTGCCCATGCTGCTTTCGGGTCTGGTAGAAAGTTCTACAAAATACTCAAAACCAAACTTGGTATAAACCTCGTTAATAAGGTTAACTACGCCGATAATCTCATCGGTTATCTGGTCGCGGCGCATAAAGATATGGGCATCATCCTGGGTGAAGCAACGTACGCGGAACAATCCGTGGAGCGCACCCTTAAGCTCGTGACGGTGAACCAAGCCCAGCTCGCCCATACGCATGGGCAGTTCGCGGTAGCTGTGGGGACGGTGACGGTAAACCATAACGCCGCCGGGGCAGTTCATGGGCTTAACGCAAAAGTCCTCGTCATCTATCTTGGTGCCGTACATATTGTCTTTATAATGATCCCAGTGACCGCTGGTTTCCCAAAGGCCGCGGCTTAAGATAATGGGGGTGGATATTTCCACATAGCCGCTTCTTGTGTGTATCTCACGCCAATAGTCTATAAGGGCGTTTCTCAAATCCATACCCTTGGGCAGGAAGAAGGGGAAGCCCGGGCCTTCATCACACATCATAAACAGGCCCATCTCTTTACCTATACGGCGATGGTCGCGGCGTTCAGCCTCTTCCATTAGCTTAAGATACTCCTCAAGCTCCTGCTGGGTGCGGAAGGCTATGCCGTTAATACGAGTAAGCATTTTGTTGTCTTTATCGTTCTTCCAATAAGCGCCGCTTTGCTGGGTAACCTTAAACGCCTTAAGCGCTTTGGTGTAGCAAAGGTGGGGGCCTGTACACATATCAATATAATCACCCTGTTGGAAAAAGCTTATCTCTGCATCAGGGTCAAGGTCGCCTATATGCTCTTCCTTATACTTTGCGCCCCGCTCCTGCATAAGCTTAACAGCTTCTTCACGACCCAAAATAAAGGGCTTGATGGGCAAATTCTCTTTTACTATCTTCTTCATTTCGTTTTCAATGGAAACCAAGTCCTCATCAGCAAGCTTGGTGTTGCCCAAATCAACGTCATAGTAAAAGCCTTTTTCTGTTGCGGGGCCGTAGCCGAAATCCGCATGGGGCCAAAGCCTCTTTATTGCCTGCGCCATAATGTGTGCCGCAGAGTGACGTATAACCTCCAGCTCTAACTCCTCGGGACACTCTGTAACAGTACCGTCCTTGTATATTATCTTCATAAGCTTTTCTCCTTCCGAAAAACTGTAATATCTATTACGCTACCTTGTATTTTATAACAAGCGTGCTTCTTTGTCAAGCACTAAAAGCAAATTATGCCCCGCACCCTTTAAAACTCTAACCGCATTTGATACCACTGTGCGCCCCCGTGGGTGGATTCCGATATGCCCTCGCTTACAAAGCCTACCGACTCATAAAAGCCCACAAGATACTCCTTGCAGGTAAGCACCAAGCCCTTTTTGCCTCTTTCTTTTGTGTCCGATATTACTTTGCGCAGCAGCTCTTTGGCGTAGCCCTTGCCCCGCTGTTCCGGCAGGGTAACCACGCTGAGTATTACCTCCCACGCGCCGTCCTTTTTGTAAAGGCGGGCGTTTTCGTACATATCGTCGTTAAGGTCGCGCTCGTCGCTTTCCATACCGTTGACAAAGGCAATCAGCTTGTCATCCTCTGTCATCAGCCAAAACCCTTGTGGGTATAGCTCCATACGACGCACAAAGCTTGCTTCGCTTGCTGCTTCCGCTGCGGGAAAGCTTACCGCCTCCGCCGCGGATATTTGTTTTATGTCATCCTTTGTTCCTTGTCTTATTATCATGGTATTCTCCTTTTATCATACAAAGCTTTTTTCTCTTCTCTCAAGTCTGTCCATAAGCCTTAAAACTATGGGGCGGTTGTAGCGTTGCACTACTATAAATTGGGCATCGAAAAGCATTGCCGCCACTGCGGAAACAACAAAGGCCTGCCAATATCCGAAAACCAAGGCAAGAAACATACTTGTAACGGAAATCATTTCGTTTATCCAATGGTCTGTTTCGGATTTCGCCATAGTTGTTGCTAACTGTTCCGGCGTGCGGTTTTTAAAATCATAAGCTGATGGGTCAAAAGTAAGAACCTTGTCCTTCCATTTACGCACCTTAAGCCATTTATATAGCTTCTTTTCAAAGGCGCGCTCCTTAAACCATGGGTGTTTGTAGTTAAAATTAAAACGCTTTGTTACCTCGCCCATAAATATGCGCAGTCCAAAATGGTAAAACACGGTAAACGATACCACGCCTATCCAAAAGGTTACGCTGTTTTTGTAAACCTCGGCATAATACAAGCACAAAAACACAGCCGATATAAGGGCAGTCAAAGCAATGGCACTGTACATAAACACCGCCGCACCGCTTGTTTTCTTTTCCTTTTTCATAATACGTCCTTTTTTCGGGATTATTACTCTAGATTATTATAAACTTCCACGCCAAAAATTTCAATAGTCAAGCCGTCCATAAACCCAACATCTCCGTTTTCCGATATGGTCATTCTGTGCACATCCGTAACCTGGTATAAAACTGCCTTGTAACGGACAGAGCCGCCGTCCTTAAGGTGCATGGGAAAGGGAATAAGCAGCAGAACAAATATGACGGCGCAGATTATTATAAGCCGTTTCTTCATTTAATTGTGCCTCCGTTTAAGTAAATGTTTATGTGCTTGGCTTTTCGAAATTAGAAATTTAACTGTTCTTTGTTTAGTAAGGTTTACTTGGCGCAAAAACCATGTATGCTTCGTCTTCGTCTTGGTAAGCCTTTGTTTTAAACCCTTATAATGACGATTGAGACAAAAGGACAACCGTTTCCACGTGGCCTGTTCTTGGGAACATATCCACCGTTGCTACCTTTTCGGCTTTGTAGCCGCCTGCGGTCAGCAAGTCAAGGTCACGGGCAAGGGTTGCGGGGTTGCAGGATATGTACACTATCTTTTCGGGTGACTCATCAATAAGCGTTTGTACAAGCTGTGGCGCTATGCCCGCTCTGGGTGGGTCAAGCAGTACTGTGCTTGGCTTTTTGCCAAAAGCGTTTTCGCATCTTTCAAAGCCCTCGGCGGCGTCACAGGCGAAAAAGCGGGCCCTGTCCTCACTTCTGCCGTTGAGAATTGCGTTTTGACGGGCGTTTTCTATTGCGGCGGGCACTATCTCCACTCCGCAAAGATATGCGTCCTCGGGGCAAACGCAAAGTCCCACCGTGCCTATGCCGCAGTACATATCAAAAACAGTCTCGCCCTCTTTTATATCCGCAAAGTCGGCGGCTATGGAGTACAGCTTTTCCGTCATTTCCGTATTAACCTGAAAAAAAGCGGCGGGCGACATTAAAAACTGCTTGCCGCAAAGCTCTTCCGACAACAGCTTTTCGCCTCTTATATGTATCCAATCGGGGCCCGTAACCGTGTTGGTGCGGGCGGTGTTGAGGTTTACGTAAAAGCTTACAACCTTGGGCTGTGCGGTCATTAGACACTCGGCAATCTCCTCGGCGCTTGGCAGACGCTTGCCGTTAACTATTACGGTAACACAAAACTGACCCTTGCGGTTTTTGCGCAGATACAGGTGGCGTATAAGGCCCTTGCCTGTAGATTCGTCATAAGCGCTTTTTCCCTGCAACAGCTTTAACAGCTCTGCAGTTATCTCGGCAAAATCCGGGCTGTGCAAACGGCACTGCTCGCAGGGGATTATGCTGTGACTGTGGGGCGCGTAAAAGCCGCAGATAAGCTGCCCGTTTGCTTTGCCCACAGGCAAAAGCAGTTTGTTGCGGTATTCATCGGGAGTGCCGCTTACGGGTGTGGGTACATCTATGTTTATGCCGCCTATACGCTTTAGCTGTTCTTCTACGCCGCGGCGTTTATGTTCCAGCTCGGCGCTGTAGTCCATATGGCGGTATATACAGCCACCGCAACGGCGGTAGACTTTGCAGTCAGGCTCTATACGGTGGGGGGACAGCTTTATGTGACGTTCTACCTTGCCTATAACATAGCTTTTGTATTCTTTTATAACCTTAACCTCTGCTACCTCGTCGGGCAGAGCATCGGCAACAAAGGCAGTGCGACCGTCGGGATGGCGGCACACGCCGTAGCCTTTATCTGTTATATCGGTAAAGGTGCCCTCAAAGCAGGTTTCTTTTTTTGCCATAATTGCTCCTTTTAAAAGTTATGTAGGGCAGTTTTGCCCTACATAACAAGCTTTTTAATTATTTAAGTGCTGTTTTTATTATTCCGCGGGGGCATTTTTCGGCACAGGCACCGCAGTTTACGCATTTTGCATAGTCTATGCTTTCCAAAAAGCCCTGCTTTATTATAGCATCGTTAGGGCAGTTGCGGGCGCAAAGACCGCAGGCGATACAGCCTACATCGCAATATGTACGTACGACAACACCTTTATCCGGCGAGTTGCAGGCAACCCAATATTTCGCCTTGGCGGGTATAAGCTTTATCAAATGCTTGGGACAGCTTACCGCACAGGCGCCGCAACCGCGGCATTTATCAGGGTCTACCACCGCAACACCGTCGATTACGCTGATAGCGTCGAATTTACAGCTACGTACACAAGTGCCCAGACCTATGCATCCGTTGGGGCAAAGGCGGGACCCGCCGTGAAGCTTTGCGGCGGCAACGCAGTCGTTAATACCTGTGTAGTTGTACTTTTGTGTGGAACAGCTTTTTGCGCCCGAACAAAGCACAAGGGCGCGCATTTTCTCACTGCTGCCTGCCTCCACACCCATAATGGCGGCTATTTTACCGCGGTTCTCGTCGGACAGCGCGGCGCATTTGTTGATAGGTGCCTTACCCTCCACAATAGCGGCGGCAAGACCGCCACAGCCTGCATAGCCGCAGCCGCCGCAGTTGGCGCCGGGCAAAAGCTGTGCTATCTCACCTATACGTTCGTCTTCGGCAACCTTCATCTTCTTATCAAAAAGCGCCAAAAGAAAGCCCAAAACGCCGCCTAATACGGCAAAGAATATCAAAGCAAGAAGGATAGGGTTGTTCATTACGCTACCTCCTTAACCCAAGGTGAAGGGGAAAAGCCCCGTATCACCAAGATTGATGCCCTGAAAGCCCGAAAAAGCCATAGCTATAAGCCCTGCCGAAACAAGGGAGAGGGGCACACCCTCAAAGGCTTTGGGCGGGTCAGCCAGCTCCAACCGCTGTCTTACACCTGCAAACACAAACAGCGCAAAGGTAAAGCCCAGCGCGGCAAAGAAGCCGTACATAACGCTTTGCAACAGGTTGTAGTTGTTTTGCACGTTAAGCAAGGCTACACCCAAAACAGCGCAGTTGGTGGTTATAAGGGGCAGGTATATACCAAGCGCCTTATACAGAGGCGGAAATGCTTTTTTCATAAACATTTCTATAAGCTGAACAAGGGAAGCTATTATAATTATAAAGGCAATAGTCTCAAGATACTCCAGCTCAAAGGGAACAAGCACAAAGTTGTATACCGCCCAAGTAGCGGCAGAGGCAACGGACATAACAAAGGTAACTGCCATACCCATAGATAGGGCTGTATCTATTCTGCCCGAAACGCCAAGGAAGGGGCACACGCCCATAAACTTAACAAATATGAAGTTTTCTGCCAGAATAGCGGAAAAACAAAGCAACAACAATTCCGTAACAGACATTACTTATCCCCCTTTTTAGCGCTGAAATGACGTACCGCCGCCACCACGCAAGCCAAGCACAAAAACGCGCCTGCGGGCATGGTAAGCATAAGTATACCGGGATAGCCCTTGCCCAGCACCTTAATGCCAAACAAGCTGCCGCTACCCAAAAGCTCACGTATAAAAGAAACGCAAAGCAGGGCTGCCGTATAACCCAAGCCCATAAACAGACCGTCCAACACCGAAGCGGCGGGCCCGTTTTTAGAGGCGAACGCCTCCGCCCTGGCAAGCACTATACAGTTAACCACTATAAGGGGAATAAATATACCCAAGGATTTGTCTATAGCGGGGAAATATGCCTTTATAAGAAGCTGTACTGCCGTAACAAAGCCGGATATTACCACTATATACGCGGCAATACGCACCTGTTCGGGTATAAGCTTGCGAAGCAATGATATAAGCAGGTTAGAGCAGATAAGCACCAGAGTTGCCGCGGCGCCCATACCAAGGGCGTTGGTCATAGAGGTGGATACCGCCAACACCGAGCAAAGCCCCAAAAGCTGTACCAAAACAGGATTATTCTTTAATAGACCTTCTTTTGCAAACCAAGCAATGCCGCGTTTTTTCATTCCGACACCTCCTCGTTTGCTTCTGCCTCAAGCACCTTTTCCATAGCAACGCAGGCGTTGTTAACCGCCTTTACTGCGGCGGTAGAGCTTACTGTTGCGCCCGAAATGCCGTCTACGGCAGCTTCGGTATTATAATTTAAGCCCGTAAAACCGTCAAGAAAAGACTGCTGTTTTATCTTTTGACCCACGCCGGGGGTCTCTTCATCGGCGGCAAGAACCGAAACGCCAACTATTTGACCGTCACAGTTAAAGCCCACCAACAGCTCAACCTCGCCGCCGTAGCCTGCGGCAGAGGCGTGAACGCAGTAGTTGTTTTTACCGCCTGTGGAGCTTTTAACCTCGTATACAGCGGTAACGCCTTCGATATCGCCTGCGGTGGATGTTATATCCTCATAATCGCTGCTGCCGGCGAAAATCTTTTCTATGTTTTGCTTTAGCGCCTGTTCGTTCTGCTCGGCTATTACCGGCGCTGTAAAGTTGTTTACCAGCGCCACAAGGCAGGCAATTATGCCGGAGACAAACAATAGGGAGAGGGTAGAAAAAACAAGCGAATTTTTATTTCCCTGCATTCTTGCCACCTCCAAACTTTACGGGTTGTGTTGCGCGGTCGATGTAGTAAACAAAGGTATTCATTATAAGAATAGCAAAGCTTGCGCCTTCAGGATAGTTGCTGAAATAGCGGAAGAACAAGGTAAGCGCGCCGCAAAGAGCACCGAAAATAAGCTTGCCCACAGGGTTAAGGGGGC
>JAZUQW010000211.1:0-19778 GCA_045605905.1 Eubacteriales bacterium | reverse complement strand
CATTACTGTCACCGAGGGGCGGTGATACAAGATAACTTACCTGCTCGGAAAGCACACTGCGGTCACCTGTTTTTTCTACATATTCTGCCACCGCAATAGGTAACCACATAAAGTCGTCACTGCACTTTGTCTTTACGCCGTACATCATTCCATCACGACGACAAGGATGCCACCAATGCTGTACACTTCCGTCGGTATACTGCCGCGATGCGGCGCGTAGCAGATGGCAGCGCACCGTTTTTGGCATAGAGTACACAAGGAACATACAATCCTGAAGCTGGTCTCTGAAGCCGTATGCGCCGCCGCTTTGATAAAACGCGCCGCGGGCAAAAAAGCGACAAGCGGCAACTTGGTAGGGCGCAAAGGTGTTAAACATAACCGCAAGTGCGCCATCGCCCAAAAGCTTGACGGGCGGAAGAAAACTTTTGGCAAAACCTATAGCGCACTGTCTTTGCAAACTGTAACCTTCACCCACAAGCTGATTGCATACATCCTGCATTGCCTCCTTCGACGGTGCAGCGCCGATGAGAAACACCGCATCTTGTGAAATCAGCGACACTACAACAGAATCCTCTGTGCACTGCTCACCGTAAAGCAATTGATTTAAGCTTGTGGCAAGGGTCGGGGTGCCCACACAGGCGACAAACCCGCTAATGTTTTGGAAAAAAGAATTTTTGGGGTTGACAAATGACATCCCTCTCCCCCCGTTAAAGCTGAACTCGGACACACAAAGGCCGTTGTTGGACAAAAGGCTTGCACCCATTGCAGGGACTACCTTTAATACGGTTTGAACCTCTGTGCCAAAGCTTACGCGTATTGCCTTTGTCGGCAGCAAGTTGCACACAAACACCTCTACGCTATAGGCGTTACCATCTGCATTCCCCTCATAAAATGCGATTCCCTCTTGATAGCGCACAGATGAAGCGCAGGCAATAAGGTCATACAGCTTGCCGTTAATAAAGGCATAAAGCACCTCTCCCCCGTCGCCACTGTGGGGATCTCCGTCAAACGCGGCTATGCGACACAAAGCAGCATTGCGGTAAAAGCTGTAGCCCAATGTGGATTGGGTCACAACACTACCAAAGCTTTTGCCCGCCAACACATAAGAAAACGGCAAGGTTTGCCCCATATCCTTATCCACTGTAAAGCCGTGGGCATCATAGAACCCTCCGCCCACCGCTTTGCCCGCTTTTGGCGGCGTAAAGCTGTGTTGCCTTTCTACAGGCGGCAGTGACAAAGGACAGTGACAGTAAGGCTTGGCGCTTAACACAGTATCATAGCTTTCGGTGTAATAAGCAGAAGCCTCTTTAAACAGGGCAACCGCCGCGGGGTCATTGCCCTCCGCAAAGAATATGCCGCCGCGTTTTTGAACAAAATGTTGGCATTTCATTTTGGTCAATATATTAAACAACGCCTTTCGTAGCGGGGCTTGGTACACATCCTCTTCGCAAAGCAGAAACACAAGCTCTGTTCGGATGTTCATTGCCGCAAGTTTTTTGAAAACGTCTATAAAAAACTCTGCGTCGGCGCTGTAATTGTCCCTTATAAGGACGGATATTATGGGGTAGTCCCCTGACACACCATAGCTCCATAAGCTTGATTCTTTTACAACGTCGGTCTTGGCAAAACGCCCCTTCCCCCAGAATATACCCTGCAATATGGGGTTCTCTCGTTCACCGAAAACAGAATTGCCCACCGACTTACAGCACATACGGCGGGTGGCGTAAAGTCTTTCCAAGCACTCTTTTCGGGTATGACCTACGGAGATTATAAACCTTGCGGCGCCGCCTGCCAAAGGCGGCGTTTTTATTAAACAGAAGGGTGTTACACACACGCCCGCTTTTTCGGTGTAGCTATCTTTAAGCACCTTATTAGGGTGATACATAGAAAATGCGCCGTAGCTTTCTTTGTTAGTCTCAAAGCTTATGGGAATTTTTGCATCGTCAAGAGCAACCGCCATAAACAAGCAGTCTCTGCCGTTGCGACTGTTTTTACTGTACACAAGGGCGGTAGCTTCCTTGTCGTATTCGGCACTTATAAACAGGCGGTTGAAGGCGGGGTGAGCATAAAACTCTTTATCCTCACAAAGTTGGGGGTGAAAGCTGAAAACAAGGGCATAGCTTTTACCTGCATCACTTTTGGTCTCGGCGATAAAACTGCCAGACGGATCTGTATAATACTTTACTCTGCCGGAAAACTCTGACGAAGCGCATATATGCGCGGAATATCCTGCACCGTTTTCGAAAGAATATTTACCATTCCCTCCCGGGGTAGCGTAAAATACGTCCTTGCCACTGCAAAAAGCTACGTTTAGGCTTTTAACCAAGCTGTTACGGTCGAACGTAGCCTCGTTAACGGTAATGCCACCGTGTGAAAGGCGCAAATGTCCGTAGCTATCCGCAACCACCGTACAAAGCCCATTGCCAAAAGCGTGGATGACGGGCTCGTCTCCCTTGTATTCAGCCAACTGTTGTTGAAAAGCCACGCGGGCACTGTGGGGCTTTTTGCCGCTTGCCTGCTTTTCGGCGTCATAAATCAGGGCACCTGTGGGAATCTTTTCTTGCAACAGCTCGTAAAACGCGGCGGCAGGAGGGAAATTCATAAATCTGTTGACAAAAATATTGTCAAAGCAGGCGTTTGCACAGGCAATAAGGCTCATGCCCATGTGATGCGCCATATAGCTGTGGATAGCTGTGCCCTCCCCATCGGAAGCGGTGAAGTCTATAGCCTCGTACAGTCCGTACTTGCCTTGCATGCCCGACTTGTCATAGGCAGCAAGGGTCTTTAATGCCTCCTTTGGGGCTATACACATTGTAAGGTATACCGAGTAGGGCGACAGTATAAGCTCCTTGTAGCTGTAACGCGCAAGGGCAAGGCTTTGCACACCGTGAGCCTTGTATTGGTAATTCATTTCGCTGTCATAAGCCAAAAACGCGCTCTCGGAGCAACCCCAAAGGCGACCCGCAGAAAAGGTGCGCTGTTCATACAGGGCAAAGCAAAGGCTTTCGTATATAAAGCTGTTTTTATAAATCGGCAAAAAAAGCTGTGGCATAAAGTATTCAAAGGCGGTGCCCGACCAGCTTGCCATACCGATATGACCGCCGTTACCCACAACAGGTCTGCCAAGGTGTCGCCAATGGTTTACGGGCACCTGCCCTGTAGCTATTGCAAAGTATGAGGTGCTGCGCGCTTCGCTCATATACAAATCGTAGCAAATATCAGAAAGCTTGCCTGTGTCCCCGTTGGCACCCAATGCAAAAAGCTTGCGGTCGCCGTTATACAAGGCGGCAAAGTCTGCCGCGGTAAACAACTGCTCTGCCCTGCGGGCAAGGCCTGTGTTGCCGCCACTGTAAAGAAAACGGGACAACGCCACCATACACACGCAAAAGTTGCCGCTGTCTACGGTGGAAACATATCCGCCGCCTATAACATTACAGTTGTCAAGACTGTACCAGTTATACAAATGGCCTTTCCATTTGGATAAGGACTCTAATGTGGTAACAGCTTTGTCTATGCGGTCTTCTGCCTGCTCCTTTGTTATAAATCCAAAATCCTCCGCGGCGGCAATGCAAAGCAAATATAGACCTATATTGGTAGGTGATGTCCTGTAGGCTGTTGCCTCTACAGGCGAAAGCTGAATGTTGTCAGGCGGAAGCCACGCTGTATTTTCACCCACGTTATCCTCAAAGAATTGCCATATAGCAAGGGCCCTTGTTTTTATATTGCGGCGGATGTCAGCGGTAACCAACGGTTTTTCTCTTGTTTTACAGGACAACCTGAAGGCAAAAACAGGAAATAAAAACCATAGCAGACCTAAAAGCCGTGTTATCCAAAGCTTTGTGGCAAAAAACGCCACTGCACCCACTGCCGCGGAGGGAAAAAGTCGGTAAATATACAGTATTATGCCACCGTCGGTGGCTTTTTCTCCTTGGGCGGAGGTAACCCACTTTAAAAGCTTTTTGCCCCTTATAAGCCGCCACAAGGCTTTTATGAAAGCATCTAAAGTAATTAGCGACTTGTATGACAGCGAGTATAGCTCGAAAAAGGCAATACGCAGACTTTGCACCATTCCGCTTTGTACCGAGGAAAAGAAGCGGCGTGCCCTAAAGCGCAAAGCCGCGGGACGGGATATAACGGTGTAAAAAACAGGGGAAAGCATATTAATAACAGCAAAAAAGCACAGCCACAGCCCTGCGGCACCGTTGATAAAAAAGCCCGCTAACAGTAATACCGCAAAGGAAAGTACGGGGCAAAGATGGCGAAAAACATTTGTCACTATTCTTATTCCGCCCCGTAACCCCTGCCCGTAGCCGCCCACCAAAGAAAGATTTTGAACATCGCCCCTTATCCAACGGTGAAGCCTTGAAAAATACGAAAGCACGCCGGACGGAACGCTATCGGTAAAGGAAATATCCGAAACATAGCGGGTACGCAGAATATTGCCCTCGGGCAAGTCGTGGCTTAAAACTCTCTTTGGCGGCAACACACCCTGTAACAGAGTGGCGTAGGCATCTATATCTATTATACCTTTGCCGCAGAATATGCCTTCTCCAAACACATTTTGTTGGCGGTTAAATCCGGCACTTTCGTATACATCTATACCGCCTGCGCCCGTAAGCATAGCAGAAAATTCTGTATTGCCCTTGGTGCAAAGGCAAGGGCTAACGGCAGGTTGAATTATCCCGTAGCCTCTTTTTACTTTTCCGTTTAATATGCGAGGACGATTAAGAGGATGTAACATCATCCCCGTAAGGGCGGCGGCTCCGCCGGGAGGAAGCTTAGTGTCGCCATCCAGAGTAAGCAAAAACTTTACTTTTCTTACATCGGCACCTGTGGCAATGGAAAACGCATTGGTTCTGCCCTTAATATAGCTCACCAAGTCCTCTATGGCGCCGCGTTTTCGCTCTCTGCCGCAGTATCCGCCCTCTCCGTCGTGGCTTCTGTTTCTGATAAAAAGGCAAAAATGGTTGCCAAAGCGGTATTTTAGGCTATCCAAAGAGGCAAGTGCCCTTTTTATATGCTCGGTATCTGCGGGTGCGATTTCGGTTTTTGAATAGGGCAAGTCCGCAAGAATACCGAAAAACATTCCTTCGGCTCGATTGGTGAGATACAACTGCTCTAATCTGCCGAAGACCTCATCGTCTGTCAACAGCGTGGTAATCACCGTAAGAGTGTGGTCGCCCTTGGGCAGTTTACAGGGGTCTATGGCAGGGCACGGCCCGGGGCGGCTTAAAAACGAGAAACAAAAATCGGCAAACCCCAAGGCAAAGCTGAAAATCGGTACAATAATCAGAGCCAAGCCCCACAAAGGGCACAGCTTTGCCGCCGCGAAAAACATTGCAATAAAGACAAACGCCACCGTAAGCATATAAGGAACAGCGCTTGCCTTTTTATCCACGCCCAAAACACTGCCTATTGGTACTTTACGCCGCTCGGCAATTTCTTCTGCCTTTAATACCGCCTCTTTTTCGGTACAATTATGCTTTTCTGCATAGCGCCTTAAAGCGCTGCGATACATCCCCTTGGTGTTGTCGGTCATTTGCATATACAAAGGCTCTCTTTGGGATAAGCGGCGCTCTGATTCCGAAAGCAGTGGGTAAACATAAGAAAAATCCGTTATTTCAACAGCCTTCATAAGCTTAAAGGCGTTTTGCAAACGGGCGGTCCCACCACCCTGTTTATGGATTGCGCCCTTGCAAACAAGCCCTGTCTCCACAAGTGCGGCGGCGATAATAAGACTTTTTAGCAAATCTAACTCTAAAGAGCTGCAGTCGTAATCCTCAAACGCCTGTAGCGGGGTATCTTTTTCATATACAAAGCCGTGCTTTTTGAAATGAGTCCACAAAGACCTAAAGGCGTAGGGTATACCTTCCCTGCCTGCAAGCTTGTCAAACTGATTAAGCTGATTGTTGGTTTCTCTTATTATGCGCCGATAATAATAAGCGTTGTCGGCTACCATGCTCATAAACGGGTCGGCGTCGGCGGTTTTGCCAAGCCGTTCTGCCTTGCGAATGTACTCGGCGGCAGAGGAAAGCATTTGCCGTAGATTTGGACTTTGTTTCATAAACAGCCCCCTCTTTATAGGTTTAAACTTATGTTATTATTTTCCTTTAGAGGCTGTTTTATACAAAGCACCCCAAGAAGTCATAGGCTTCTTGGAGACCCCGATAAAAAAGCGCCCGACATTATGCCGAGCACTTTTGTTACTTAAATATTTATTTTACCCTTAAGCGTTTTTCTTTGCCCAGATCTGCTCTAAAACCGCGCCAACGGATTTTGCCATACACATAAAGCCCAAATCGTTGGGATGGCTTCCGTCTACGGTACAGTATTCACGAAGCTCGTCGGGGAACAAGGTGGCGCCATCAACAAAGTAAACGTTTTTGTCTCCCGCCGCAACAGCCTCGGTATAGGTCTTATAAATAATGTCCCTGCGACGGTCGGAAAGCTTTGCGCCAATGGTTTCTGCCATTGGACGGCTCATAAATATAATGGGCATATCGGGGTTCTTTGCCCTTACTATTTCAAAGAAAGGCTTGTGGGTTGCCTCTAAATGCTCTGCCGTGGGCGCGTTATGGTCGTAGTCGTACACAAACACCTCGGGATGCAGGTCAGCAATATATTCAGCAATCTCCGGCTCGCCCTTGGCGCTGCCGGAAAAACCCAAATTGTATATGCCGCAATCATACATCTTGCCGATTATGCCGTCGTAAGAATTACCGGCGCGGCAAGCACAGCCCCCTTGGGTTATGGAAGAGCCGTAAAACAGCACCATTCCGTGGCTTTGAGGGGAGGGCGGAAGCAATTGGCTATCTTTATCTATACCGATATAAATGTCGGTAAGCCCACCGTAAAGCGGCAAAGCGATGGTAACATCCACAAAATTGCTGTTAGGGTCGTCATCCTTACGGGCGATATTGGCGCCATCCTCAAACCAAAGGTCCTCGGTCCTAATGCAACAGCACATCTTTATAAAGCGCATATCCTTGCCGCTGCCCACATAGATCTCACAGCCGGTGGAGCCCGAAAGGGGCATATGACGCATATAAAAGGTGTTAAGCTTTTTTGCCTTTACCGCCACAAAGGGTGAATTTGTGCGAAAACGAATTCTGCCGCCTGCTGTATGGCGAGCAAGGTTTTCGATGGAAGGATTGATTTTTGAAAGCTCCATAGGTAAACGGCTGAAGATGCCATCCTCGCCCTTGTGGTGAAGACCGCTTATCTCTGCGGCGCAGTCTATGGAATTGTACAGCTTAATGGTAGGAAAACGAGAGGTAAGCTCTGCAGATGGGGCAAAATTTTTGTCGATTTTTTCAATATGCAAGCTCATTTGTTGACCGCCTTTCTCATATATGGGTTATATATTCTTTCGTCGGAAAGCGTACTTTCTCTTTCGTGGCCTGGGTACACGCCGTAATCGCCGGGCATACTGTACAGCAAGCGCAAGGATGCCATCATTTTATTTATGTCGCCGCCTTGAAAATCCGTCCTGCCCATACCGCCTTTAAACAGAGTATCCCCTGTGAACATCATATCATCAAATATGTAGCAAACAGAGCCTTGGGTATGACCCGGTGTGTGGATAACTTGAAAGTCATATCCGCAAAGACTTATATACCTATCCTTGTCGCCAAAAACGACGTCAGCGGGCTTAAACGGCCACGGGTTGTCCTTGAGTATGCCTGATATCAAGTCGCGCTCCAAAAGCATATTTGCGTCCGCTTTGTGGATTGCCACCTGCGTTTTTTCCGTTCTTAACCTATCCACCGCCAAAATGTGGTCGAAATGGCCGTGGGTAAGTAAGATAAGCGCCGGATATGCATCCATATCAAGCAAGGCGCTTTTTATCAGGATGGCATCGTCACCGGGGTCGATAACCACAGCGGCGCGTGTACCTTCTTGCTTTACTATATAGCAGTTGGTGCCTAATCTGCCCACAACCAACCTTTTTACATTATAGTGCATTACAATCACCTCTATCTGCGATTATAACACAGAAATACAAAAGGGTAAAGGATTTTTTTATACGCGAAGAATATTTTGGCTAATATATGGAAATAATACCCACGAAATAAAAAAGAAAGGTGACAGCACAATGACAGACAAAGAACTCATGTATGTTGAAGATGCACTTTCCCACGCGCAGTTTTTAAAAACTCAATGCGATGATACCGCAAGCAGGCTTAATGACCAAAGCCTTAAAAGCTTTGTTGCAGGGCTTTCCGGTAAACACCAGCAAATATTTGGCAGCTTTTACAATTTGCTTTAATTAGGAGGACTTGAACAATGGATGACAAAAAGCTTATGGAAACAATGCTTTATGCCGTTAAAAGCTCTTGTGATTTGTTTTTACACGGCGCAATAGAATCTTCCACCGGCAACGTACACGGTGCATTCAGCAACGCGCTGGATGAGGCATTGGAGATGCAGAACCAAATCTACAGCAAGATGAGCGAAAAGGGTTGGTACACCAACACACCTGCTCCTCAAGCACAAATAGATCAAACGGCAAATAAATTTTGCTGTCAGTAAAAAAAGGGGGGGGCTTCCCCCCCTCAAGTTGATGACAAACCTTGTCATCAACTTGGCAGACTGTTGAGAAAGAGTGCAGACAAGACGAACCGAGGCGAGAACTGTACTTGGTACTGTGAGCCGAGGTTCGTTTTGAACGAAAAAAACAATAAATTGTAGAAAATCCAGGGATGTCCTCCCTGGATTTTCTACTTTAGATCAACTGTATTCTATTATTTTTCGTGCTCTGTGCCTTTGTCAGCGGTCTGAGGGGGGGCTTTCCCCCCTTTTTTATCCAATAATGCTTTTGGTATATCGATATTGTAGGTTTATAATTGCCGTTAGCTGACAATTATGCAGACAGTTTCAGAAAGATACGCGTTCCCCGCTTACAGAGCCATAAATACAATGCTACGGTAAAGGCAACAAAAACCGCGGTTACCAACACAAGAAAAACGGTGGCGGAAATATAGTTGCGTATAAAATAATACAACACGCCAAGGGCACTTATAAGCGCCCACCCGCCCAAAAGGCACAGCATTACAGGCATGCTTTGCTTTACGGGGACTGCCTCGTTTGTCCAATTCAAATTGGGCATTTTAAGGTTAAGACAAAGCCCCAAAACAGCAATAAACGTAAGGTATACGCCACTTGCCGCCAATATCAGAAAAGCGTGACCAACAGACGGAGTCAATACATACAGCACTGCCACTGCCATTATAACCGCAGAAGGAACGGTAAGCAAAAGATGCAACCTTATCTTTGCCTTGAACACCTGAAGGGGCGATACAGGCATTGACTGTAGCAACCACAGGTTTTTCCCCTCTAACGATACGGAGGGGGCAGTAATATCGTTCATAGAGATAGCGCCGCACATAGCGCCTACAGCTATAAGCGCAAGCAACCCGCCATCCAAGGGCAACATCATAAAGAGGGTGGAAAGCATATCGCTTTTTACAAACAAAAATATGGCAATAACAAGCATCATAACCGTGCCCAGGGCGCAGTTAAGCATATAGGTTGCACTGGAGGTAAAATGCTTTAGCTCTTTACGCAGTAACGCAGAGGATGCAGAAGCGAAATTCATTTTGCCAAGCTTTGTTTTTTTTGCAGTGTTGCTGCTTGTGGCCGTAGCGATCTTTAAAAACGTGCGTGAGAGCAAATAATACATTGCACCGCATAAAGCCAAGCAACAAGCAATGCATATAAGCATATCCGCAAGGTTCCCTGCTGCACCGATACCCATTTTGTACAGGGGGTACAAATATCGTTTTACCTTAACGGCGGTGACCTGCGGGTTTGCCGCCATATTAGTAAGTAAGGTGTACGCTTGGCCATACAAAGCATAGTAACCAACGAAAAATCCAATAGAGATGATAACCGTAATATAGCTTTTACCTTTAAGCTTGGTGCTTAAAAGCGCCACAAGCCAACCCAAAAGGCAGGAAAGACAAAGAATTATCAACGCCAAAGCGGGTATGCAAAGCAATGGAGTAAACACCGCCATTGCGGAAAGCCCTTCTGCGTTAACGTAATAAGCACCAAGCGCAGGCGCAAATACAGGCAACAAAAAAATGATGCCTGTAAAAAGCACACCCAAAAGGCGCACGCTTAATATTGTGCGAGGCTTTATGGGTAAAGACAAAAGCATATCGTTATCCTTTGCCAAATACAGAGAGGAATAAGTGCTGAAAACGCCGCCAATAACCCCCACCGCTATGGATACAAGGCTCATTATAGCAAAATACAACCAAGTGTAGCCCGCGCTTACAAAAGGAACGCAAATCAAATTTGCCATTTGGTACATAATAAAGCCCAGGCTTGCAAAAATCAGCAAATATACAAAAATGTACATCAAAATAGGCTTTGATTTATCTGATTTTTTTCCTTTTTGGGGCTTTGCTTCTTTATAGAATATCTCAAGCAACTGCTTTTTTAGTAATGCCTTAAGCATTTTCTGCCTCCAACTCTAAAAATACGTCTTCAAGGGATGTATCGCCCTTTACCTCTTCCATCGTTCCGTATTTCACAAGGGCGCCGTTTTTGATTATTGCCACCTTGTGGCACAGCTTTTCTGCTACCTCCAAAACGTGGGTAGAAAAGAATATGGCGCCCCCCTCTTGGCAGATCTGCGCCATTATTTGCTTTAACGTATGGCTTGCTTTGGGGTCAAGCCCCACAAACGGCTCATCCATTATAAGCAGCTTGGGCTTGTGGATAAGGGCGGAGATTATGGCAAGCTTTTGCTTCATCCCGTGGGAATAAGACGATATTGGCTGGGAAAGATTATCGTACAGCTCAAACGCGTTGGCATATTTCTCTATATTAGCTTTACGCTCTTCGGCGGGTACGCAGAAAATGTCGGCTATAAAATTTAAAAACTGTATGCCTGTCATAAAATTGTAAAGGTCGGGGTTGTCGGGGATATACGCAAGCTTTGATTTGCACAGTATCGGGTCTTCTTTAATAGAAGTACCGTCCACAAAAATATTGCCGTTATCAAACTGTATTATACCGCAAACAGCCTTTATTGTGGTGGTTTTGCCCGCCCCGTTGTGACCAATAAAGCCGTATATCTCGCCGGGGGCTATGTGCAAGCTTAAATTATCCACCGCTGTTTTTTCGCCATATTTTTTTGTTAAGTTTTCGATTTTAAGCATAGTACCTCTCCCTTGCAGGTTATATATTTATGATATAACAAAGACCGACTTATGTCAATATGCAAAGTTTAATACCGCCTTTACGAATTGTTTCGAAAGACGGTATTTTTTACTGTTTTACTTTTTTTAACAGCTTTTTTAGCAAAGGATTTTCGGTATACTTTTGTGCCCTGCCTATACTGTCTTTATATGGGCCCCATAAGTTTGTGACTTTTCTTGCCAAATGATGCAAATATCTTGTGGGGTTTTCTTTGTACCAATCATACCGCTCGTTAATCAATGCCACTCGATAGTCGTACAGCTCTTGGTCTGACATTTCTGTATCGTGGGGATAATACGCAGCGGCGTCTTTTCCGCTCCACACTCCTTTGGTTTCGAAATCCCCGCCAACGAACAGCTCCCACCCCATAGGAACGGGTTTTGAGCTTGAAGAAGTGTAGTTTTCATCTATCAAAGAATTGCGCACGTTAGAAAAAACTGCGGTTACAGCCAGTAGACATGAAACGACAAGTACCATGGAAACCATAAAATTTATTACGGTTTTTGCACACAGCCTTGTTTTAAAAAGCCTTAAGCCTGTTGCTGCATTTGCCTGCATATTTCAAAATCAAGTATGCAAAGACCGCGATTAGAGGAACATATACAAGCAAAAACAAAGGCAAAGAACCAATAGGTGCAACGAGTAATTAATCTGGACATATATATCCTTCTTTCATTTTTGCCATCAACAACTTAAGCGCCGAAAGAGCCCATAGGTTTTTCGGCGCTTAATATCGTTTAATATACTACCAAGAAATACCCTGCATTACGGGCAAGAAGCCGTCAACCTCTTTTGCGGTATAATCTACCCGCTCGCCGGTCACAGGATCAAAAATATACTGATATGAGAACATACAAAAACCGTCAACGTTATTCAAATTATCTGCAATCCACTCATAGGAGCGCTTAAGAATATCGCTGTTTTCCATCCACTCATCCATACCAACACCCGCGTATTGATCTTTTTTGCCTATCTTGTGTAGAGAAAGACCCAAAACCATATCAACGCTTTCTTCGGTGTTCATATCTATCCATTGTTGAGAAAGCTTATCAAAGGGGACGGTTGCGTGGTCGAAGCCAAAATAGATTTGAGGGCAAATATAATCCACATAACCCGCAACGGAGCACCATGTTTTTACATCCGCCGCCAAGGTATTCATATTGTTGGAAATGTTACCCGCAGGAGAAATGCCAAACAGCATATCGGCATTCTCTGCTTTAACCGCGCCGTAAATTTGCTTAACAAGCATATTTATGTTGTTTTTGCGGAAATCTATAAGGGCGCTGTATTCATCCTGCGCCTTAAAAGCCCCAAGGTCGTAGCTTGCGTCGGAGGAGGGATAGAAATAGTCATCCATATGAATACCGTCCACATCGTAATAACGGCATATTTCAACGGCTACGCTGACAATATAGTCCCTAACTTCCTCATAAGCGGGGTTGAGATATATACGCCGTGAGGTTTTGAACAGATACGTGGTGGATTTTTCGGGGTCGTTATACCATTGCTTAATGGGATAAGCATCGTTTATGTATGCCATCTCTTCTATGGCACAAGCGCGCATAGGATTAATCCACGCTTGAAAAGACAAACCGTACTTATGTGCCGCATCTATCATAATGGGCATCAGGTCGTACAAGGAGGTGTTGCCATAGGTGCTTGCAGTAACTTTTGCGGCATCGTCATCCTTAAGGTTTTGGTTAGCATCGCGGTTACCGTTGCCGTTGAGATAATCGCTCCAAGGATAGTTTTTGGAAAGATACATAGAGTCGCAATCGGGGTGAACCTGTACAACCACCGTATTAAAGCCACAATCCTTGACGTTTTCCATTATAACATCTATCTTTGCGGAAAAATCGTCCTCGGTGCGTTGAGTGCCGTTTTCGTAATCATAATAAACGGGTATAAGGTCTAATTGAGAGAGCCAAATTGCCTTCATATTACCATAATTGATAGGCTTATAATCAGCATTTGCGCCCTGCTCAAGCTCTTGCCTTGCGGCAAGTAGCGGGTCTGATATTTGGGTAGCGGCAGAATCGGCAGCGGAAAGCCCATTGCTGACCTGAAGTATTATCATCCCGTCACCCTTGTATACCCCGCCGGGGGTTTTGCTTTGAGCCACGACTGTGCCCACAACACTACCCTCTTTATGGCAAGGAACGGTTTGGACATTCGTATAGCCTGCAGCTTTAACAGCGGCAACCGCCTCTGTCTCTGTCATACCCTTTACATCGGGCAATTCCACAGTGGAAGGAAGCTCTGTACTCTCGTCAGAGGTGATATCTTCGGTAGATACCTCGGACGCCACATCTTCAGCAGATACTTCGGCAGAAACCTCCGCTTTGTTATCCGACTTTGGTGAAGATGTTTTTTCATCGGTACCGCAAGCTGCAAAGGACAGGACGGTAGAAGCCGTCAAAAGCAAAATCAAAAACTTTTTCATAGCTTTTTAATTCAGTTTTGTATCAGCGATATCAGATACAGAATTAAGAAGGTTATCCACTTCTTCTTTGGTAGAGGGAACGCGGTCGCCGTTAACGTGGCTTAAAATACTGGAGGAAGAGAACAGCGAGAAGCCGCTGCAATTACCGTAGCCGTTGGCAAAATCGATGCAACGCATAAGCACGTCTTTGTTGTTTACCCATTCAGAGGTTGTGCCCTCTGCGGCATTGGAAAGGGTCATACCGGGGATAAGCCTTATGCTGTCAAGCTTAATGAGGGTAGACCATTGAGCGTAGAGCGAGTCAAAAGCACCGCTGGAATGTTGGAGCCCCCAATAAAGTTGAGGCATTATATAATCCAAGTAGCCCTCGGTAGAAAGCCAAGTATCGATATCTGCATAAGCACCGCGAACTGCGCCGGGCTTACCCGCAGGGGAAACGCCGAAAAGCACCTTGGGGTTTTCTGCCTTAACGGCGGAATATATACCGCTTACAAGCTGGTTAAGGCTTGCACGGCGGAAATATGTGGGGTCGGTGTACTCGGTTTGAGCAAGGAAAGACGTACGGTCGAATTCAAAGCCCATACCGGAGGGATAGAAATAGTCATCTATATGTACACCGTCAACATCATAGTATCTTACAATTTCAGCCGCACCGTCTATGATAAGCTGACGAACTTCGGCGTAGCCGGGGTTGAGGTAAAGCTTACCGTCATGCTTAAGCACATAGTCATCCATATGCTCCTGCTCGAACTGACGGAGGCCGTAGCTGATATTAATAAGCTCGATAGAAGTAGCATCCATACAACGGAGGGGGTTTATCCAACCGTGAATACTAAGCTCTAAAGCGTGTGCTTCTTCAACCATAATTGCAAGAGGGTCATAGGCAAAGTCCATACCGTACATACCCACTACATATTTGGAAGGGCAATAGTATGCAGAGGGATAGAAGCTGTCACCGTTGGGGCGAAGTTGTACAAACAGTGTGTTAAAGCCCAAATCCTTAAGGCCTTTGAATACAATTTTTACTCTTTCGGTAAACTCTTCTTCGGTACGTTGAGTAGTGCCGCTCTTGTACACATCCTCCATGTCGTATTGAGAAAGCCATGCCGCCTTCATAAATTCATAATTGATGGGCTCATATCCGCTGTTTTCGCCTTGAGAAAGCTCTGTACGGGCTTCAACCAAGTCGCTTTGCTTGTATTCCAAAGCCTTGGCAGCGGCAGTTTTACCGCTGGAGATTATGAGAAAACACTTTGTGCCGCGCTCATAGGTTTCGCCGATGGTAAGGTCGATTTCTGCGATTTTGCCTTCGGGGATATCGTCAAAGTTCTTTTCGCGCACCTTAACGTTAAAACCTGCGTCTTTAAGCGCCTGCTCTGCTTCTTCAGGGGTCATATCCATAACGTCGGGAACAACTGCATAGTTACTGTCTACTGCAGGTTCGGACGGAGCATCGGGAGTCTCGGATTCAACGGGAGCGTCTTCAGAAACAACGGGAGCTTCGGATTCTTCAACGGGAGCTTCGGATTCTTCAACAGGAGCGTCTTCAGAAACACCGTCTTGAGAAGGCTTCTTGTCAGTATCTACGGTAGAAGAAGTTTCTTCTTTTTTATCCTCACCGCATGAGACAAATGAAAACGCCAAAGAGAGAATCATTGACACTGCCAAAAGCATAACCAAAAGCTTTTTCATAAATACAACCTCTTTTCCGCGGCATAAGTAAAAGCGCCGCATTTATACACGACGAGTATAACACATTCTTCTTTTTATGTCAACAAAATTAACCGCGCATAGAATGTTTATAAAAGGAGGTTTTTTAAACAATGGCATCTGTGTTTTTAAGTCCGTCGACTCAAGAATACAATCCGTATTACGACGGCAACGGCAACGAAGAGTACTATATGAATTTGGTAGCCGACAGGATAGAGCCATATCTTAACGCGGCGGGAATAAGCTTTTCGAGAAACGACCCTGCGGGGCGCGTTAGCAACTCTATAGCCTTATCCAACAGCGGAGATTACGGGCTGCACCTTGCTTTACATACCAACGCCGCCGGAGCAGGTAATGCAGGGAATGTAAGAGGGATAGATGTGTATTATTACCGCGACAGCCCCCGCGGAAAAGCCGCCGCAGAGCTGCTTGCAGAAAATTTGCGCAGTATTTACCCCGGAACGGTACGTACTTTGCCCAACACAAGCTTTGCCGAGTTGCGCTCTACAAGAGCACCGGCTATTTTAGCGGAGATAGGCTACCACGACAACCCGGAGGACGCGGAATGGATACGGGCAAACATAGACGGAATAGCCCGCGAAACGGCAAGGTCTGTGGCGGAATTCTTAAATATTCCCTTTGTTGATACAAACGGCGGCGAAAACGGCGAAAGCGAACAAGGTTTGGTCAGCACCGGCGGCGGTAGGCTTAATATAAGAGATGCCCCCAACCTGCAGGCTACGGTTATTGGGCAGGCACCCAATGGCTCTACTCTTTCACTTCTCGGCAGGGATGGAGATTGGTACAGAGTAAATCGTGGCGGGTTAACGGGATACGCCTACGCCCAATATATTAAACCGCTGTAATCACCAAAACAAATCACCCCAAAAAGTCTAACGTCTTCTTGGGGACCCCGATAAATTACCCCAAAAAGTCTGACAACTTTTTGGGGACCCCGATAAAAAGGTCGGACAGACCCTTTTGGGATCTCTCCGACCTTGCATTTTTGTTTTTACTTATTCAGCAGAAGCCTCTGCATTGTCTTTTTGAGCAGCCGCGTTTTTAGCGTCTTCTTCTTTTTCTATTTTTGCATTAACTTTGCGCCAATCTTCCAGCTCGGACTTGTTGAAGTTAGGCAAGCCGTTGTAAGAGTGAGTAACCTCCGGAAGCTTGGAAGAAACTGCATAAGAGTTCTTATAGTGAACCAAAGCTATTGCGGGGTTATCTTCAACCAACATGGTTTCAAGCTGATGGAGAAGTTCTGCCCTCTTGCTGCGGTCAGATGTATAAACTGCCTGTTGTGCAATCTCGTTATACTCTTCACTGAAATAATGAGTCATATGAGTATCTACAGCTTCATCGCTTCTGATATCCACATAATTACCGGAGAAGCCGGAAGCGAAGGGTGCGAGGTAAGCAAGAGGGTTGGTGGAAGACATAGAAAGGTCAACTGCCATAACGTCAAAGGGTCTTCTTGCACCTGCATCTATACCGTAAAGAAGGTTTTGAGTATAGAAAGCGTTGTTTTGGTCAAGGCCGGAAACCTTAACTTCAAAGCCAAGCTCGGTCCAAACGCCTGCAACATATTCTGCAACAGCCTTGTTCACACCGGACTCACACTCTTCAATATAACTGATAGTGAAGGAGCCGGAGGTAACGCCTGCTTCTTTAAGAAGCGCCTTTGCGCCGTCAACATCTGCAGTTGTGTTGTAAAGGGTGCCGCCGGAAGAACGGAAAGAGGTGCCCTTGGAAGTATTGAATACGCCTGTGGGAACAAATCCCTTTGCCGCAACAGCGCCGCAACCCACGATGCTTGCTATTTCTTCTCTGTCAATAGCCATGCTGAGCGCGGTTCTTACTTCCTTGCTTGCGAAAAGTTCATTTTGAGTATTGAAGTAATATACATAACCTGCGAGCGCATCCTTCTTTGTGGTGGAAACGCTGCTGTAAGTTTCGGGGGTAAATTCTGCCAAGTAATATACTTCGCCTGCCTTATAGTCAGCGGCAAGCTGTTCCAGCTGACCCACGGTTTCGCCTGCGTCGTTAGTGCTGTCGTTAAGTTCGCAAATAATCTTATAAGGGATAACCGCTTTATCAAGCACTTCGTCTTCTTCGTCGTTACGGAAATAATGCTTGTTTCTTTCAAACTCCATATAACGCTCGGTATTTTCAGAGCCAACATTATAAGAACGGAGGAAGAAAGGACCGCAACTGAGAACATCGGAAACATTAACAGTGGTAGACCAGCTTGCGCTGTTTTCTACTTTATCCTCACGAAGAGGAGCGAAAGCTATACATGCAACGGTTTCGGCAAACTGTGTCGCAACATCGTCACCGTTCTTGCTGATATAACCTTCTTCAAAGGTTATTTCGATTCTTGTATCATCAGCGGCAACAATACCCAAGTCATCACTGGTCATATCACCCATCTTAACGCTTTTTGCGTTGCTTATGCAGTAAAGAAGGGACGCATAAGGGCTTTTACTTTCGGGGGAAAGTATACGCTTCCAAGCGTAAACGAAATCGTCTGCGGAAAGGGCTCTGCCATCGCTCCAGCCGGATTCGTTAAGCTCGAAATACATCTTATCTTCAAGATAGATGTCATCATAGAAATAGCCCCATTCTTTAGCAACAAGACCCTCTACCTCTCCATCGGAATTAATGGTGGTAAGGGTAGAGTAAACAAGGCTGTAAACCTTTGCCGTATCAGCATCCAAAGCGTATGCGGAAGGGTCAAAGGTATCAGGCAGGGTGGAAATACCCATTTTTATCATAGCGCCCTTTTCATCCTCCTCCAAAGTGGAGCTGTTACAGGATACAAGGGTACCCAAAAGCATAAAAGATACTAAAAGTAAACACAAAACTTTTCTCATTTCTACCTCCGGAAAAAAGCATTTTTGCGCAGAATCTATCATCAAACATTATAGCACTAAAAACGCCAACAGTAAAGACCTAATTTAACTTTTTATCATTTGCACAAAAAACACACCTGTGTTTTGTGCAAAACGCTCATTCTTCTTCCGTTTTAGGCGCTTTAAAAACTATAAGCTTGCTTAAAACGTAGTTAAGTATTATCACAACGATCATAGACAATATGCCGGATACGGTATCATTCCAGCCTATGACCTCAACCATTACGCGAATCATAACCAAATCCAAAACAAAGGTTATAAGACGAGAGGAAACAAACTTAACAAACTCCCCGACCCTGCTCTTACCCTTGGCGGTGGAGCCAAAGACCATACCACGGTTAGTAAAATATGCAAAAAGTATGCCCGCCACATTGCGAAGCACCGTTGACAACATATACGAAGATATACTTAAAGAAAAGGGTAAAGCTATTTTCTTGGGCAATAAGCCGTCAAAAGTTAAACTGCTGCCCAAAATGCTGAACTCAAAACCGTTGAACAGAAAATACACAACAAGCGAGACCAACGTTGTAAGGGCGCCGAAAAACAGATAAAGCCCTTTTTCGGTATGGAACACCCAACGGACAAGCTTTTTTATAAAGTTTTTCATTCTTATCACGCTCCGAAAGTATTATACATAAAATTTCTGCCGTAGTCAAGGGGCGGGATAAAAACGGGACAAAAAAGGGATGAAATATCTGTTATGTGGATGGTAAAATGAGGGTGTAAGGGAAAACTACGCAAGAATTGCAGAAAGGACGAAAAAATGAAAAAGCGCAGGCCGCCGGAAGAGGCGGTCTTTTTAAATGCAGAGGACTGCAAGGAACGTATAAAGCAATACTTTGAGGTATACCTTGCCGAAAGAAGCGATACCGTTGCCGATGTAGAAAGCTTGGCAGACTTTTTGGGAACCACAAGGGAGGGGCTTTTTGCCATGGAGCAGAACAAGCTTTGGGGCTTTGAGTTAAGAAAAGCGCGAAACCGAATAGCCTGTATAAAAAAGCAATTGGCTTTTAAGGGCAAGCTTCCCCCTGCGGTGCTTTCTTTTGACCTTAAAAACAACCATGGCTACCGCGACAAAAACGATGACGGCACTGCAGGCAGCACTGATACGGTAGTAATTAAAGGAGTGGCAAAGGAATGGGCGAAATAGTAATCAAGCCCAATGAAAAGCAACGGCTGTTTTTTGAATCGGAGACAAAATACACCGCCTATGGCGGTGCAAGAGGCGGCGGTAAAAGCTGGGCCATGCGAATGAAAATGGTTTTGCTTGCCGTAAATTACCCAAACATAAACATTTTGCTTTTAAGGCGCACCTTGGGCGAGCTTAGAGAAAACCATATTCTGCCATTGCAGAAACTGCTTTGCGATTTAGCAGAGTACAGAGAAAGCCAAAAAGAGTTTAAGTTTAAAAACGGCAGCCGCATAAAGCTTGGCTATTGTGATGGGGAAAGTGATGTTTTGCAATACCAGGGACAGTCCTACGAAGTGATAGGTATGGAGGA
>JAZUQW010000210.1:0-2913 GCA_045605905.1 Eubacteriales bacterium | reverse complement strand
TATTCGCGTCCCTGATAGTTTGTATCATGATTGCCGATGATTAAAACATAGTTGTCAAAGCGTTGTTTCATCGCACCGGAAATCTTGCCCAGAATCATACACGCGACATCTTTGGTATTGTTGCTGTTGAGCCAATCGCCGCCGCAGACGCACGCGGAAGTCGGCGTACTATTGTAAACCGCCGCCACCTGATCGAGGTGATTGTCGAACGTATCCGTAACATCCGATGTGTGTGTAAGATGCGGATCTGTAAAAAACAGGAAGCTATCAACGTCCCCGACTACGTCCTTAAACAATGCTGCAAACTCCTGACACGATGCTTTTTGCGCACTTGTCATGCCTACATGAAGCGCATCAATCTCCTCAGATAACTCATTAACCTGCTCCGTAAGCGTAATTGCCGCCGCTCCGATGTTTTCCCTCGCCTGCGCCTTCTGCTCATCGGTAAGCTCCTGCGCATCTGTTGTAATTGCTTTCTGAGCTTTTCCTACTGCTTCATCGATCTGTGCGCCGGTATATATCGATTGATATGTTGCCATTTGTTTTATCGCCTCCCGTTATAGTATCAATAATTCGTGGTTGCGGAAGCCCCGCCACCCATGTTGCTGTTCAATCTTGCTTGCGTTGATTTGTGCGTTCACGAACACATATTAAAGCGGTGTTGCTTTTAAATTTAGGTAAATAGTTTCTCCTGCTATCGCATCAGATGATAACCTTACTGCTATACAGTGCATCCCCAAGTAAGGCTGTATTTCAGTGTTCACAATTAAACCATCAGGTATGTCACCGTCTACAGTAAGATGTTTTCCTTCTTCGCACCATATAAGTCCCCAACTCATGATATTTAAAGAGCATTGGCACTCTTCGCCTTCGTGAACAAATAGCAATTGACCATTGAAACTGAAAAGATTCGCACCGCTTGCGTACGCCACAATAAAGTATTTGTTTTCATGCGAAACTTCGCCTAATACCACATTACCTTCGCGATCATATGCATAGTAATCGGTCAGGATTTCAGATCCGCTTGCGGGGTCCATCCATTCGGCCTCTTCCGGCAGAGGCAAGGGTAACCCACCTCCGCCCGTCTGCGCCAAACCCTGCACGCCAAAAATTGTTTTCCCGCTCACTATGTTCTCCGGCACAAGGTTTGCGTCGCCGTTCACGTTTACCTTCGAAAGCCCGTAATACCCCGAATCCGGCGTAACGGTCAGGCCGTTAGCGGTAGGCGCAACCGTCTTTTCCTGAAGGGGCGGGGTTACCGGTTCAGTGGTTCCGTCATCCTCGGCGGACGGCGCATACAGGGCAAATTGGTTGCCGTTCGCATCGATGATTGTATTACCGTTTGCATCCTTAAGCAGCGTGTAAGCGTTGCTCTGAACAGCCTCAAGCATTGCCGAAAGATATTCCGTATTGCTCTCAATCTGCGATTCCGGCAACGTACCGGGCGCGATATAGGTATAGCCTTCCTGCTGTAGTGCGTGAATCAGCGCCTGTATCAGCGTATATTGATCACCGACTTCATTGGAAACTCTCACAATCTGACCTGCAATACTCAAATGCGCTCACCTCCTTATTGCTTGGGGCGGTTTCCCGCCCCTGCAAACTATTATCGGCTCAGATTGCCGCAAGCGCTTCTTCGATATCGTCGGTGAGGGAGATTGTACCGCCGGTAGTATATCCCGCAGGAATATCTACGCTCATTTTGGTCATACCGTCAATAGCATCGGTAACGGAGCCGTTGTTGGGCATAGTCCCGGAAACTACTGCGCCGGTAGAAGATACGATATCGTTTCCGATAAGTACATCTTCTGCGCCGGCAGTAACGCCTGTTACATCCTGATATGCGTCGGGAATCTTGGCTACCGCCACTTTGGAAAGCACTTTTCCCGCTGTGGGCGTAATGTTCTGCGCGGATTTGGTAGGCGTTACACTCTTTTCTTCAAGAACAATCTGTACCTTGCCCGTACCGTTATGATAACCAAGAGCAATGTCCTGAGATGTAGAAGATGTATCCAGTGTTTTGGTTACGGCGCCATTATTCGGCATAGTACCTTCCACTTCGTTGCCTTCCGCATCCACGATGGTTTTGCCGATCAAAACATCTCCCGCTTCGGCGTCTACTGCCGTAACCAACTGATATTCCGCAGGAATCGGATTTACCGTAACCTTGGAAAGCACCTTTCCGGTTGCGGGCGTAATAATCTGTTGGGCTTTGGTTGGAGTTACCGTCTTTTCTTCCAGAACGATGGATACCGTACCCGTTCCGTCGTGGTAACCGGCTGCAATTACGTACTGTATGGTAGATACATCCAGATGTTGCGTAACTTTGCCATTGTTTACCATGGTACCGGTAACTACCTGTCCGGTTTTGGTGACAAACACAGTACCCGCCAGCGCCTTATCCGCCGTAATGGTTACAGCGGTAACGTCCTGATACGCGTCGGGTATGGCAAGTATTGTTACGTCAGACAAGCCGTAATAGCCCTGATCAGGCGTAATCTGCTGAGATTTCTTGGTAGGCGTTACGCCCGCTTTGGACTGCAGCGTATAGTTACCGCCGCCCGCTACACCCGATACCGTACCGCTGCCATCATGAAAACCGGCAGGGATGGTATAAGTTTCGCCTTCCTGTACGGTCGCCGAAATCGATCCGTTATTTACGATATCATCTACTGCCTGTACCAGTATGTCAAGTGTGTCGGTAGATACGGCCAATCCCAATGATACCAGCTTGTTTCTGAGTGTATTTCTGTTTTCACGTATTCTGATGATTTGGGTTGTAATACTCATGAGTGCTTACCTCTGTTCATTAGATCATTTCTAATAGCGTTTCTACATTTCCAACGCATGTATACACACCGCCGCTTGTAATCGGCTGTTTGGATCCTGACTTTACTTCATCCGTGGTATTCA
>JAZUQW010000209.1:0-4994 GCA_045605905.1 Eubacteriales bacterium | reverse complement strand
GATATTATCGCCTCACAGGTGTTCCCTGTTATACGGCTGAACGAAATTTTCAGGCAGGCAAGAGAAAGCCTTATTGTAGTAAACGCCCACAGCATCAACGCCGGCGAGCTTCCCGAGCTTGCGGACAAAAAGAAGGACTTTTTCTTTATGGAGCGTCAAAACGCCGACGAAATGACAGAACTGATAAGTCAACTGTGTAAGACCAGACTGCCAAACCGATACGGCATAGACCCAAAAAGCGATATACAGATAATAACCCCCACCCGCAAAGGTCCTATGGGCACCGCCGCCCTCAACGCCGCCCTGCAGGATGCCCTTAATCCCAAAGCAAAGGGGAAAGTGGAGTGCAAGATAGGCGGAACCGTATACCGAGAGGGCGATAAGGTTATGCAGACCCGAAACAACTATGATATACCCTGGGTTGCGGACAGGACGGACGGCACAGGTGTGTTCAACGGAGATATAGGCATTATTAAAAAGCTAAACGCCCACGACCAGATGGCCTTTATCAAATTTGATGACCGTATGGCAGAGTACGATTTTTCTATGTTTGAGGATGTAGAACACGCTTACGCGGTGACGGTGCACAAAAGCCAAGGCAGTGAATATCCCATTGTAATAATTCCGTTTTTTGATTTCCCTCCTATGCTTATGTACCGCAGTCTGCTGTATACAGGTGTTACCCGCGCAAAGCAAATGTTTATCGGTATTGGCAAATCTGCGCGACTTGCGCAAATGGTTATGAATGACCGCAGACAGCAGCGCAACACCACTTTGAGAGAGCTTCTTGAAAATATAGAATAAAAACATACCCCCAACAAAAACAGCCCGACCTTTCTTATACGAAACGGTCGGGCTGTCTTTGTCTTTCTCTCTGTTCTTCAGTCTCCGATTTATCGACTTTTACACATAGACTTTATAATTATTAATAATACTAACGCAAAAATTGCGCCGCAAATAGCAAGTGTTCTTTTACTCATAGACTTTACTCTCTATTCGACTACAGGTTACACCTAATTCATAGAAATGTACTGCCGTATTGAATGGGTTAAACGCCGTTTGCATCATCGTACGAAGAGCTACCTTTGGTAATTAGAAGCGTTATGCCGTTTTTGTCCATATACACAGCTTCATCCCAAATAGTATCGTATTCCGGCTCCCATAAACGAATGCACCAAACCTCATTAACCTCATCGTACAAAGCTGTGGCAAGAGAACGGTCTCCCACCTCTGCTTTTGCGCGTTCAATTGCAGACTCTACACTGTCGATTTCAGCGGCTTGGGTATTAACAAATCCATCGGTATAGTACTCCATTCCGTTTATTACATCGTAATAAGCATCGTTTTCCGGGGGGATCCAGTGAAAATGATGTGCACCCAAAGTGTAATACTTATGCTCTTTGTTATATACTATACCAAAGCAATCCAAATCCGCAACGGTAACAATGCCGTTGTTAAAAGCATCCATCAAATTTTCACTTGTTCCGTCGGAATAGTACACCGTAATATATCGGCATATCATAGAGCCGTAAAAATATGCATAGGTATCATCCATGTAAAAGTATTCCAGTGCGTCTTCTGCTTCCTTGCCGTAGGAATCATCAACTATGTTTATTACCGTTTTTGTACCGGGTTGTACTTGAAAGCCTGCATCGAAACGCAATATCATCGCGGCATCAAGGCTGTTAACCACACCGTCTTCGTTATAATCGGCACACAAAAGCCCCTCGCCCTCAAGATTTAATAAACATGCATCGTGTTTTAGTACTGTTGCCGCATCAAGATTATCCGCAAAGCCGTCCAAATTAGCGTCACCAATGGTACAGGGTGCATCAGCAAAAGCAGTAATATTAAAGCATAGGGTAAACGCTAAAATCATAAATATAAGTCTTTTAATTCTTGTCATATAAATACCGCCTTCCTTTGATTTTATAACATAAAACTATTCTCCGTATATTACAAGAAGAGTTATGCCGCTTTGATTAAGGTATACTGTTTGGTCTCCACCTGCGGTGCCGTACATAGAAAATTGTACTGCCCAAGTGTGACTGATATGGGAATAGTATGTTACCACACTGTCGTATTCTACAGTACATTCAAGCTCGGCTCTTTCTATCGCATCGTCAGCACAGGTTATAGGTGAGGATTCAGTGTTTACAAAGCCATCCTGCTTTACTACCCCTACATCTTCAAGTCCTGCCAATATATCTTCAAGAGTTGGAACACCACCAAAGTCTACCTCGGCAGATTTTTCCTCCACAGAAAAGTAAACACCATGTTCTTTAAGCTGCTCTATAGTAATGTGTCCGTTAGCAAGAGCGTCTACTATATTCTCCGCAGTGCCATCGGTATAATGTACTATTACACCTGTGCTTTTGATATATGGAAAGGAATATACATACTCGTCGTCCACATAGAAGGGCTCAACGGCTTCACCGCCCTCCTTTAACAAATCTTCCACATAGTCAACGGTCTTTTGGGGCGTGGGCTCAATTTGACCGGCATTGGGAGCAGAGACGGAATCTTCAGGCACATCGTCAGGCTCGGTTAATACAGGTGGCATAGGCGCCATATCGGGAGCATTCACCGAACTCATATCTTTATACTTGATAAAATAATCTATGTTGAACTCTTTTAGATACTCTATTTTAATATTGCCGTTGTTTAATGCATCCACAACATTTTCACTTGTACCGTCAGTATAATACACGGTGATATAGGGACTTTTTATGACGCCGAAGAAGTATGCGCAGGATTCATCTTCATAAAAAAGTTCTTCTTCCGGCAAAGCAACTTCTGCTGTATCGGTAAGATCCTCTATATAAGAAACATCTTTACTGTTTGTTACCGGATAATCGTCGGGCACTACATAAGGCGGGTCTGTTGGAATATTAGTTATATTCTGACTGTCGTCTTGCCCTATTTCTTCATATTCGGGTGCGGTATATTCTGCACCGCAATATTGGTAAATAAGGCGGGTCATAAGGTCTATAAGCTTTTCTTCCTTGTATTCCTGGACAGATGGGTCTAAATGGCTGCCGCCAACGCCGCTTGTATCGGTAAGGAACGCATAGCTGCCGCCGGTGAGCGTGGCATAGCTTCTTAAAAGAAACTCGGTCTCTTTATCTATTCCGCTGGATGCAACGGGAATTATCCTAATACCCTTTGCGGCGGCATCTGACACGATCTTGCTTATATTGTCAATAATTTGGGCATCCTTATGAGGAGGTGCATCCAAAATCAAAAACATTATTTTTACGCTGTCTGCATCCCAAGCATGGTCGTAAACGGCGTTGCTTAAAGCCATATCTACAGCTTCTTCATAATCGCCGCCGCCTGCCGCGTACTGCTCTGCCACATTTTGCTTAACCTTTTGAGGGTCAGTTTCGAAGGCAAAGTATTTTACCACGTATTCGTCGCTTAAATCGCGGTAGAAGTTTACGCTGGTGCGCACACTGAAACCCGTATTGCCCGCGCGGTTGATTATCTCCGTTACCTCCGCTTTTAGGTAAGCGATTTCGTCACCCATAGAGCCTGTCGTGTCCACTACAAACATAAGGTCAAGCTTTTGTATTTTGTCTGTTTTTTCAAAAGCAAAGCCATGGCTTGGAGCATTACGGTCATAAGCCATGCTTTGCTCTGTGCCACCACAGCTTGCGCTTATCTTAACGGGAACCTCGTCTCCCCCGTCAACACCGTAAAACAAATATGCCTTCCCGTTTGCGTCGGTTACCGCTGTGTAAATAGCCTTGCCGTCGTTGTCGATTAGCTTGACCTCTGCGCCCAAAACGGGGCTGTTGTCCTCAAGCATCACGTCAACAACAACTCGGTTTACGCTTACAAGCTTCCACTCCTCCCCTGTTAAAAGCCATTGACTCGTTACAAGAGCGCTCCAAGCGGCAAAATCCTCGTTGTCACGAATCTCGCCTGCGGTAAGCGTGCCTGCGGTCGCTTGAATTTCGGGTGCGGGATAATAGGGCTCTTCATAGTCATCGGTTGCCGCATCGCCTATCATTTCCATATCTTCGTAGGCAAATTTCTCGTCGGTCAAAACACCTTCTCCGGGAGCATCTAACCTATCGGAAGCAGTTCCTTCAATAACGCCGTTTTCATTTTTGATCGCTGTGTCTTCTTCAGTTTTGTCGCCTTCTTCGCTGTCATCGGACTCTGTCACGGGAAGCTTGCCATCCGACGGAGTTTTGCTAACCTCACCCTCACCTACAGCAACAGTGGGCGGATTTGAATTGTCGGTTGCCTTTTCTTTATCCGAACAACCGCAAAGCAACAACATTGTCATTGCTATTATTAAAGCCAATATACGTTTCATAAGGGATACCTCCTTTGTTTCTTTTGCTTTTCATTACATTAGACGAATAAAAGCAAAAAAACTCTCATAATCATCCCAAGAAAAAACAAAAAATACCCGCAACTATTACAGTTGCAGGCATTTTATACTATGCAATTACACGGTTTTCCCAAACAAACTCCATAACCTTATCCCAGTATATGCTGGTGATTATATCCTCTTTCCCGTGTTTCTTTTCCAACTCTTTTGCGGTCATACCTTCTTCTTCCGCATATTCGTTAAGGCGGGATTTGTATTCTTCGTCACTGATTTCTCTGCCAAACTCTCTATCCAAAATAGCATACATAGCTATTTCGGATTTGTAATAATCCTGTGCAAACTTTAAAGCATCATCCCGCCATGCCTGGACATCGTCACCGATTAACAGCTCTACACCCGCGCCGTATTTTGCCGCCTCTTTCTTATAGTAGTTATACATCTCCTCAACGTGGCGGTGGTCTATGTCATCGGGATAACTTATTATCTCACAGTTTGCAAGGGCTTGCTTCCAAGCGTTGGTAAGCATTGTATCCTCTGCATTCTTTTCAAGCAACTTCCTTGCGTACGCGTCGAAATCCTTTGCGGAATCAAGCCCAAAATGCTCTTTTACAAACGCATCGTCTATTTCTGCAGGGGTTTTGTCTTTTTC
>JAZUQW010000208.1:0-3993 GCA_045605905.1 Eubacteriales bacterium | reverse complement strand
AGAACGACATGGCTACGATCCGACTTGGCCGCACCACGGAGAGCGAGGGCGACGGCGATGACTGAAAGCATACTCCGCTATCGTCTCGTTAAGACGATGATAGCCTGGTGCGGCGGAAAGAGGGGCGGCAAGGAGCATAAGGAGATTGTCAACCTCTATAACTCCGTACTGCCTCACCCTCGCGGCTATACTATGACGATGGAAGCACCTTATTGTGCGCCGGCGGGTAGCGCTGCGGCGGTTAAGGTCGGAATCGCCGACAAGACCGTTTTTGAGTGCAGCTGTTATCAGCTCATCGAGCAGGCCAAGGCAAAAGGCTGGTGGATCGAGGACGATGCCTACACGCCGAAGATGGCTGATCTCTGTCTCTACGACTGGCAGGACGGCGGCAAGGGCGACAATGCGGGCGCTCCCGACCACGTTGGTATGGTGGTCGCCTCGAGCGAGGAGGGCTTCACCGTCGCCGAGGGCAACATGTCCGGCGGGGCGATAGGCTTCCGGTTTATGGAGCGCGACGGGAAGTACATAAGAGGCTTTATTTGCCCGGACTATGCAGGGATGTGTGAGGAGGAACGGATTGCCACGGCTCCTACGGAGCCTCACAATGACACCAAACGAGTGAGGTATTACACCCATCCCGATTACAGCTACGTCACCGTCCTCGAAATTCCAAAAAGCACTATCGACAGCCTTGACTTTGCGGAGGCGAAGCAGCCGCGCGAAACGCTCAGAAGCTTCTACGACCGACAGACGGACAAGCCCGGACTGCTTTTCAACGCCGGGTTTTTCGCGCTGGCAAACGGCACGCCCTGCTTCGGTCAGATAGACAACGGCGTGACGAGGGTCTATGACACACGCTACAACGAGGGCTTCGGCACACAGTACAAGGGCGCCGAGCTTCAGTACGGCACGTTCGTAAATGGCGGGTGGCACGATTTTCTCTCCGCTTATCCTATGCTCGTCAAGGGCGGCAAGGCGCTGACGGCGTGGGATTACGCGACGGAGCTTGACTATAAGGCGGTGCGCTCGATCATCGGGTACAACGCAAAGAGCATTTTCTACGTTCACGTCGGCAAGCCGGGTATGAGGTTTGCGGAGATGGCAAAGCTCATGGAAAAGCTCGGCTGCACCTACGCCATGAACCTCGACGGCGGCGGCTCTGCTCGGTGCCTTTTGCAGGGCAAGGTAATAGGAACGCCTACGGAAAACAGAGCGGTGGACAGCGTATTTGCCGTTTATCTCAAGAACGGCGCAAAGGTAAACCCCTATCCCGTGCCGAACGGAGCAACGCTCAGAAAATGGAATCTGAACGTTACCGCAAATAAATGGCTTCAATGGGAGCTGAACGACCACGGCTGTGATTGCGGCAGCGTGGACGGTGTATTCGGCGCGGCGACTGAAAACGCGGTCGTTGAGTTTCAGCGCAAAACGCTCGGTCTTGCCGTTGACGGCGTTGCGGGAGCCAAAACTATTGCAGCGCTTTTGGCGTAGGTTTAGAGCAGGTTAATTATTATACTAAACCTTAATAGAAACCTGACAGTCCTTCTGGCAGAAATTGCGCCATACTGCGATAGCCCCCTTGACCATATATATCCATTATGCTCTGCGGGGTCTGCCTTGTCTGGCACAATTTCTGCTCAGAATTACAAGTCAGTTTTATATCAAGGTTTAGTATTACTCTAACGCAAAATGTGCGTTTATTGCACATTAAAAGAAAGGAGAGACGACGATGCCTTTAACAAACGGAAGATACACATCTCCGACGTGGGTCAACGGGCAGGCTCCGGCGATAGACGCCGCCGAGCTTCAGGCTATGACGGACACCATCGCAGGCAATCAGCAGAGAATAGCGTCGATAACGCTGACGGCAGGGCTTTGGAGCGGCACGGGACCGTACACCCAAGCTGTGACGATAAGCGGGCAAACTATAACAAGCAACACGAAAGTTGACTTGATACCCAATCCAACTATCGTTTCGCAAATGGTTGGAAGTGAAACAACTTCACTTTTCATAGTGAACAATAACGGCGTATTGACCGCTTACGCAATAGGAGCGGCGCTTAATGTGACAGTTGCAGTGCAGGCGGCATTAACGGAGGTGAGCCAATGAGCGTAACCGGAAACGCAATCAACGCAGCGGCTCCTGCTATTGCAGGGCTTTCACGCCGCAATCTCCTTGATAACTGGTACTTTGCTAATCCCGTAAATCAGCGCGGCGCAGCGCCTCACGTTATAACTGAGAACGCTACGGCTTACAGAGATGTAGAATTGACTAATCCTTCTTCTGTAACCGCTTCTGCAGGTACTGAAGCTACTTATGTGCAGGATGGAGTGTACTCCATTTTGCTTAACGGCTATACGAGATATGTTTCGGCGGCTGACGTTGCTTGCTATTCAGGGGCGGGTTACACAATCGACAGATGGCAGATTATCGGCGCGGACGATGCCTCTATCACTGTTTCTGAAGGGTATATTACTCTAAGAGCAGGTACTCAAACGTCCATATTCAGGCAGAAGTTTGAAAATTATATGTGGATGTACGATACGGCGCTCCATTTATCGGTTCTTACCGACAAAGGCCTCTTTGAGGCATCCGGAACACCTGCAATGTCAAGCGATGCTTATCAATCGCCCCTTATCAAGCTTGATGATAAATGGTTCTGCAATGTAACCGGAACCGCTTCCAAAACAGACCTATATGTACGTTTTTGGTGTTCCACTCCTGCTTCATCAATAAATATTTACGCAATCAAGCTCGAGCTGGGCGATACTCAGACCCTTGCACATCAAGAAAATGGCGTATGGGTACTCAATGAGATACCTGACTTCGGCGAGGAGCTGAGAAAGTGCCAGCGGTATTTTTGCAAATCATTTCCCTTTTCCCTTGCTCCAATTAGCGCAAATGCAAACATAGACTACGCAACTATGGGTACTGCAAGAAATAATGGCCCATATTCAGTCAGTTTTCCCGTTGAAATGCGTACAGTTCCGACAATAACAAAAATCGGAACGGCTTTTTGCTTTGCAGAAACTAATGACGGAACCGAAAGTACAACGTATGATAGCTCGATAGTACCAGCGGGTATAACTTCACATGGTTTTGAAATTTTTAATTCTTTTTATAATGGATTTGCCACGTTCGGAATGTGTTGGACAGCGTCAGCAGACCTATAAGGCGGTGAGAATATGGAAAAAACAAAATCTAAAGTTTACATTAAGACCGATGAAAACGGCAATGTCATAGCCTGCGACGGCGGCTATACCACTCCGACAGACCTCACGGATTGGATAGAAATCGACGAAGGCGAGGGCGATAAATACAACCTCTGTCAGACGCACTATTTCGAGGGCGGACTGTTTACCGCTGAGACCATACCTCTTTATGAGTGCAAGGGCGGTGAGGTCAAGCCCCGTGATGAAGCGGTTATCAATGCTGAGAGTGCCGCTATTGAGGCTGAGAGAGTGCGGCAGAGCCGTATAGCAGAGCTTAAGGACAAGCTGTTTGAAACCGACTACATCGCCGCGAAAATAGCCGAGGGTGCGGCTACAAAAGAAGAATACGCGGATATGATCGTACAAAGGCAGGCGTGGCGCGATGAGATAAACCGATTAGAAAACGGTTAAACGGAAATATTACCTCATAAGATACCGAAAGGACGATAAAAATGGTAAGCATCAAAATAACCGAAGAGGATATAAGACTGGCTTCTGACTATATGGCTAACGCCGTAAAGGAGCAATGGGTCAGCGAAACGGCGCCGAAGTGCCTTGACAAGTATAATATCGAGGTGGACGGCGAAGTTTTGCCGCCGATGTACGCCGTAAACAGCGGAAAGAAGGCAAGGTTCCTTATGCTGGCTTTTTGCGTTGGCTATCTTCATAAGGAGGTAAAGAGCGACAAAAAGGACGGCGACCTTATGGACGAGGAGGAATACGATCTCTGGGCGGGAAATCATATTTTTTGTCAGATAAACCGCCTCAAAGTCGGAGGCC
>JAZUQW010000207.1:0-2259 GCA_045605905.1 Eubacteriales bacterium | reverse complement strand
TGGTGGCCTTGGGAAGCTTGCCGATCTTAACGGGGATAGGACCGTCCTTGGTTATGCGGCAGCTAACCTCAACAACTTCGTCCTCTTCAAAGTTTTCAATAGCCTTGCCCTTGTTAAGGGTGTTAACAACTTGAATATCGCCCTTGTCGGTGTAGATAGAGCATATAAGATTACAAGCCGCATCGCTGTAAAGTGCGCCGCCGCGTTTGGAAAGCAGCTCGGGCTTTTCGTCAAGTTCGGGGTTCTTGTATATCTCAAACAAGTCGGTTTCAACCTGCTTAACCATCTCTGCACGGGTGCCGTTGTGTTCAAATTTTTCGATGGCTTCTTCAAGATATTCCTTTGCCATGTAAAAATATCTGTGATAAGGGCAGGGGATAACGCCAAGTGCATCTACAAAGCCCTTGTTCCAGCTTATACCGGTGATGTTGTTCATACTCATGGTGCCCCATTTGTCAAGCACTTCTTCGGTCTTGTTTTCGCCGTCCACAGAAACACTTGTGGCAAATACCATGTGGTTAAGACCGCCGAAAAGTACTTCAACTTCTTCAACGGGCTTGTCAACGATTTTTGCTATGCCGCTATGCATATTGATGGGCACGTTGCAAAGACCGATTGCCTTTTTATGTACACCATAGCGGTTGATAGCTTCGGTAACCATACCGGCGGGGTTGGTAAAGTTTATAAGCCATGCGTCGGGGCAAAGCTCTTTTATGTCTTTACATATATCAAGTATTACGGGGATAGTACGCAGACCCTTAAACAAACCGCCTGCACCGTTGGTCTCCTGACCGAGTATGCCGTGGCTTAAAGGAATACGCTCGTCCTTAATTCTCGCATCAAGCAAGCCAACACGCATCTGTGTGGTAACAAAGTCTGCACCGGGAAGTGCTTCTCTGCGGTCAAGAGTGGTATAAAGCTTTATGGGTAGACCTGCTTTTTCTATCTGTCTTCTCGCAAGTGCCGAAACGATGTCCAGCTTCTCCTTGCCTTCGTCAATATCTACAAGCCAAAGCTCGTCTACAGGTAAACGGTCATATCTCTTTATAAAGCCTTCTACCAACTCGGGGGTATAAGAAGAACCGCCGCCTATTGTTACTATTTTTACGCCCATATCTATTTTCCTCCTAAAAATTTATTTACCGTAGTTTTCAAAGAATATTATAAGTGCGCCTGCCTTGCCTGCGTTGTTACCCAAAGAACAGGGCAGTATTTCGGTATACTCATCCAACTTTTCAAAAAGGCCGTAGGTGCGTGCCTTAAGGTCTGCCATAAAACGGGCAGAGCCGCTTATGCCGCCGCCAACCAAGAAAACCTCGGGGTCAAGGGCAACACATACATTGCCTATGCAAAAAGCAATGTCCCCAAGCCAAGCATCGTATATCTCCTTAACGGTGCTGTCGGTATCTATAAGCTCCATAACCTGCTTGCCGTTAAGGGGTCTGCCCAAGGCTTCACTGCAACGCTTGGAAAGTACGGAAGTTGCTTTTGCGTAGCGGGGAACGGTGTTGCCGTCCTCATCCTTTTCAAAGCCCACTATTGCAAAACCAAACTCGCCCGCCTTAAAGCTTTTGCCGCGGAACAGCTTGCCATCGGTTATAATGGCGCCGCCAATGCCTGTGCCTACCGTCATGGCGCAAATGGTCCTTCTGCCCTTGCCTGCACCAAGCACGCTTTCTGCCAAAGCGGCACAGTTGCTGTCGTTTTCCACCGATACTCGGTATCCTGTCTGACGCGCCAGCTCTTCCTTAAGGTTATAGCGTGTAAAACGCTCGCTGCAGCCATAGTCCGTGTTCTCGCTGGTTTCAGGATTAATAAAGCCCGCCATGGAAATAGCAACGCCGCCATAGCCTTCGCCATAGCTTTTTATTACAGATACAAGCTGGGCAAGGAATTTCTCGGGCTCGTACTCGGTTGGTGTCTCACCCATCAGCTCTTCGTTAAAGTTTTCGTCCATAACGGCGTGCTTTATAAAGGTGCCGCCAATGTCCATAACTATGTACTTCATTTATCGTCCTCCTCATTTAATTAACAGCTTTTCAAGCTCGCCCAATCTGTTTTCCAAATTCTTTATCATTTGACTTACAGGGTCAGGAATGTGGATATGGTCAAGCTCGCTTTTGTTTTCTTTATCTCTGTTTACAGGCTTCGCGGGCATACCTACTGCGGTGGTGTTTGCAGGCACCTCGCACAGAACAACCGCACCTGCGGCTATCTTTGCGCCGTCGCCCACCTTAAAAGGACCAAGCAACTTGGCAC
>JAZUQW010000206.1:0-1821 GCA_045605905.1 Eubacteriales bacterium | reverse complement strand
ATATCCGAAAGTACATTCCCCGCACCAACAGGTGGTAATTGGTCACTGTCACCTATGAGTATTAGGTAAGAACCGTCCCGTATAGCCCTTAACAGATTCTCCATCAGCAGTGCATCTACCATGCTGACCTCATCTACAATGATGGCGCTGTAGGGCAGGGGGTTGTGGTGGTCGTGTACAAATATCTGCTCGCCCTTGCTGTTGTACTTGGTCTCAAGCAAACGGTGTATGGTCTTTGCCTCGTTGCCCGAAGCCTCACTCATACGTTTTGCTGCCCTGCCTGTGGGTGCGCACAGCATAAAGCTTATGCCGGATGCGGCAAATATCTCCAAAATAGCCTTTATAACAGTGGTTTTACCTGTACCGGGGCCACCGGTAACAACGGTAACACCGTTGCTTGTGGCGTATTTTATTGCCCGCTTTTGGTTGGGCGCGTACTCTATGTCATGCTTTTGCTGTAAAAAGTCAATACTGTCATCTATCCCCGTTATTCTAAAGGGCAACTCGCACTGCGCCATAGATGCAAGCTTTTGGGCTATAAACCGTTCCGCCTCGTTGTAAAGCTTAAGGGCGCAGCGACCGCTTCCCAATACAAGCTGCCCCAATTGCGCCAACTCGTTCATACAGCTTTCCGCATATAGGGGGTCGATATCCAAACTGCGCGCTACGGTTTCTATAATCTCTTCCATGGGCAAATAACAGTGCCCGCCATTGTACGCTGCTGTCAAAAGTACATGCTTTATAAAGCTTTTTACTCTTTCCGGCGCATCCGACGGAAATTCCAAATCAGCCGCCATTTTATCCACGCGCTCAAAACCTATACCTATAATATCATCACACAGCATATATGGATTCGCTTTAATAAGCTCTACCGCTGCGCCGCCGTAACGCTTGTATATCTTTGTGCATATGGAGGTGCCAAAATATTTACTGCAAAACATTATAACGTCTCGCATACCAAACTTTAGCTTAAAATCTTCGCCAATAGCAATGGCGCGTTTAATATTTATACCTTTAAATTCTGCTAGCCATTCGGGATGGTCGGACAGAACGTTAAAGCTTTCCTCACCGTATTTTTCTACCAAACGCATAGCGGTAACGGGCCCCAAGCCTTTAATATAGCCTGATGACAAGAATTTGTACATCCCTTCCGCACCATCGGGCAACTGCTTTTCGTAGCTTTCAATGCGAAATTGCTTGCCAAAGCTGGGATGATTGGTCCAAGCACCCTTCGCAACTATTCTTTCGCCTTCTACGGTGGCGGGTAATATGCCAACAGCGGTAATCGGCTCGCCTGTGCCGCAGTCCAGCAAGCAAACAGTATAGCCGTTTTCGGGATTTGTATATACTATATGCTCAACTATACCTTCAATTGTATCCACTTGCTGTCCTCCTTGTTAAAGTTATAAGGGACCGGTTTAAAAGCCGGCCCCGTTTGTATTTTTATATTAAAGCTTGCTCTTGATTGCTTCCACCATATCGGTGTTTTCCCACTTAACGCCCAATTCTTCTCTGCCAAAGTGACCATATGCGGAAAGCGGACGATATATGGGTTTTCTAAGCTCCAACTTTTCTATGATAGCCGCAGGGCGCAAATCAAATACTTCGTTAACTATTTCTGCCAAGCGCTGATCAGAAACAGCACTGCAGGTGCCGCGGGTATCAATGTATACCGAAAGGGGCTTTGCAACGCCTATTGCGTAAGCAATTTGCACTTCACAAGCAGAAGCTATGCCGGAAGCAACAATGTTCTTCGCAACGTAGCGTGCCATATAAGCCGCACTGCGGTCAACCTTTGTGGGGTCCTTGCCGGAGAAAGCA
>JAZUQW010000205.1:0-2377 GCA_045605905.1 Eubacteriales bacterium | reverse complement strand
CCCGTTATCATGACCGGCTTTATACCCGCTTTTTTACAAAGACGTACCGCTTCTGCCGCTTCTTTCCTCGGCGGGTCACTTATCCCTGCAAGTCCACCGAAATTATACGCAAGCTCGTTATTTATCAAGTCGGAAGGAAGCTTGTTGCAGTCAGCATAAGCAAAGCCTATAACTCTTAAAGCCTTTTGTGCCATTTCTTCCGCTACTTCGGCACCCTTATTGCTGCAACGGGGCAAAATAACATCAGGTGCTCCCTTAATGATAATTTTGTACCCACTACCATAACGGTGGGCTGTTGCCATACATTTCGTTACCGATGAGAAAGGCGCTTCTTTAACTCTGGGATATTGATTTTCCACTTCGGATTGATTAAATCCTTTATCTGCGGCATAGCATAGCAAAGCGTTTTCTGTGGGTGATTCGTCGTTGTTGCAAAGCGCTGAAAACAAAGCCAATTGCTCTTGATTACCGTGGGTAGCGGTAACCGTCATTTTGTTTTGGGTAAGGGTGCCCGTTTTGTCGGTGCATATAACGTTTGCACAGCCCAGCGTTTCCACTGCAGGAAGTCTTTTAACCACCGCTTTGCGTTTTGCAAGTCTCTGTACACCTATGGAAAGCACTATCGTTACAATAGCCGGCAAGCCTTCCGGTATAGCGGCAACGGCCAAGCTTACTGACGTCATAAACATTTCAATGGGTGGCATATCTCTGACTAAAGCATAGGCAAAAATAATTCCGCAAATGACAAGTGCCAAATTACCAAGCATACTGCCGGTTTTTGCCAAACGCTTTTGTAAAGGAGTAGGCTCTCTGTCTGTCTCTGAAAGCATACCTGCAATTTTTCCCACGCAACTGTCTTTACCTACCGCTGTAACAATAAAGCTTCCGTGACCGCACATAACGGCAGTAGATGCAAATACCATATTGCACATCTCGGCTATATGCGCATCTGCGTTAAGTTTGGCACTTGCGTCCTTTTCCGCCCATTCCGATTCACCTGTCAATACGGATTCGTTAACCGACAGCCCTTCGCTTTCAATAAGCCTACCGTCGGCGGGAACAAAATCTCCTTTATTTAGCAGCACTATGTCCCCAAGGGTTATTTCACTTGCCGGCAACCGCTCTTTTTTGCCGTCTCGCATAACCGTGCATAAAGGCGATGACAGCGCCCGTAAGGCCTCTATTGCCTTTTCTGCGCGGCTTTCCTGAACAACTCCTACCGCGGCGTTTACCAAAACTATAAGCAAAATAATAAAGCTGTCAGCACTGCTTTCACCGGTTACCGCGGCAACGGTAAAAGAGATAACCGCGGCAATAAGCAAAATTATTATCATTTTATCAGAAAGCTGTTGTAAAAAGCGCTTTAACAAGGAAGGCGGCTTTTTGTGGTCAGTGCTGTTTATGTAACCTTCGGATATTCTTTTAAGAGCTTGTGCCTTTGTTAAACCTTCCTTGTTGCTTTTTAATTCCTTAAGCACCTCTGCGGCGCTTTTGCTGTGCCAATTCAATAATATCACTCCTTGACTTGTATAGTAAAAACAAATTTGGAAACAGCATTAAAGCCCCCCAAATATCAGCGGCGGCAAATGCGTCATTTTCCGAAATCATAGCGCCCGTCACAGCGCCTATAGCAACTAAAAGTCTGAATATTCCGTAGCTTTTTTTGCCGTTGGGCATAATAAATGCTAACGCCTCTTCTCCGTAAAAGCACCAGCTTATGACCGCCGCAAGTGCAAAAATGCTTAACGCTACTGCATAAACTGCCTTTCCTGCAGTTCCGAAGCACAGGGTGAAAAACGCCTCGGGACGTATAGTATCGGTGCATAACAAACAAAGTGCGGTAAGGGTGCTTACTACAAAGCTGTCGATAAAAACTTCAGTAATACCCCATAGCCCTTGTGTGTGGGAATCCTTTTCAACTGCGGTGGCATAGCTTATTGGAGATGAGCCCATTCCCGCTTCGTGACTAAATGTGCCGCGTACACAACCAACCTGTATCATAAGCGCACCGCCTGCACCGCCTACAGCCTGTCTCATCCCAAAAGCCTCGGTAAATATTCTAAAAAATGCATAGGGAAGCTTTTGGATGTGCGCAACAATAACCCCCAAAGCCGCTATAATGAACAGTGCAGACACAGCGGGAAGTATAGCCTCGTTGACCTTTGCTATCCGTTTTCTGCCGCCGCATATAATAACTAATGTTATAAGTCCAATAAAAATACCTCTGTGCGTGTTTTCTGCAATGTAATCCTTTAATACAGTGGATACAGCGCCAGCCTGCACTACGGTGCCGCCGGCGGCGGCAGATACAACGCAAAACAGGGCAAATACAAGTGCAAGGGTTGGGTATCCCAGGTCTTTTAAGCAGTACATAGCA
>JAZUQW010000204.1:0-8129 GCA_045605905.1 Eubacteriales bacterium | reverse complement strand
CATCCCGCCATAATTGAGTCGCCGCCAATGTGTTTTAACGTTTGAAGGTAGTCTACCGTAGATATGTTGGCGTCTCCGTTAACGTCGCCACTTACGATAATAACCGCTTCGTCAGCCACATTGCCGCTTCTGTCAAGGCTTTGGATTTTGTAACCGGTACCCACATAACCGTTTGCCACAACTTGCCCACCCGCATCTACTACACGCAGGGTGTTAGTGTTGTCGAAAAGTGCTGTTACATTACCGTTTGTTAAACCTTGGGTCATACCGTAAAGCATACCGCCCTGCAAATCGGTGGCGTTGTTTGCAGGTTTAAGGGTAAAATCGTCAACTATTACGGGGTCTGCTATGTAGGTACTGCTTAAAGTGCGTATAACCGTTTGATTCGCGTTGTCTGATATGGGCTGTACCGCAACATAAACCGTTCCGTTATACACCTTTAAGCCCTGTACTGTTTGCATAAACGCGGGCAACCTGTAAACGGCATTGAGGGTGGTGTTGCCGCCGTTAGTATACAAGTATTTGTATATAAGGGGAAGTTGCATTTTTGACCCCGAATTACCTGTCATATACAGGAATTTTTGGTCGGTGCCTACCCCATCCGCCTCAAAGCCTTGGAATGAGTTGTTGGGTCTGTTGTTAAGCTTGAAATTGCTTTTTACGGAAGCGGCGGAATCCTTCAATGAATAACTGCTTCCACCTGCGCTGTTTATAGCCTGATTGACAGTACTTGTGGGGTAAACGGTATAATAGATATCACCGGAGCTAAATTGGGTGCGGAAAACTATTCTGTTATCGCCGGAGGCGGTGGCAGATACCGCAACCCGACTAACCGCCGTACTGTCGAGAGCGCTGCCGCTTGCACTGGCGTACTGAAGGTCCTTAATTGTAACCGCCGTGTAAGAGGCACCTGTGGCAGAGGAACCGTCCACATTATACTCAAGCCTTTGTATAGTGGTTGCAAAGCTGTCACTGCCCGTTACGGGTGCGCCACCCGTCCACAGATAGGTTTTGCCTGCAATACTTTGATCGATTTCAAGACTTTCGCCAATACCTGCTCCCTTAAGCACTATGTAATCTTTAGCTTCGGCAACATTACCGTTAGGGATACAGCGAGTGATATATGTATCCGTGCCGTGCTTTTGGCTTACAAACACCTGCGACATATCCTCGGTATAGGCAAAATTCTGTACTATGTCGCCCACCGGCAACCCCTTTATTGTCTGCTTATGATTGGCGTGCATTTGGGTTACGGAATAATCGTCAAGGGTATATATTTTGGTTTTGTTCTTTTTTCCGTCACCTGTCGTATCATCGATGAAAATGCAGTAGAAAGTACCGTTAAGCATATATGCTGTTTCTATTTCTACATTAGCTTTTGCGGTAACCGTCCATACCTCTTTGAGAGTAATGGAAGAAGCTGTATAGCTGTATTTATAAACCTTTGGGGTTTGGGAGCTGGAGCCACCGGAAAAATACAGGGTGCTTGTGCCGTCAATACCCAAGCCCTGCATAGAACCGTTGGGCAAGTCGCCGCTGTAGCTTATTTTTGCAAGCTGACTGCCGCCCATTTTAGACATTGAAACCGTGCCGGAGGAAGCAGAAAGCGCAGCATTTATATCGGAAAGTCGGTAACAGCACAAATACTGATAGTAGGTAGAGCCTTTGGCAAGCTTTATCCAAAACATTATACGGTCAGAGTTAGGGGAAATACTGAAAGCCATACGGAAAGTTCTGGCGCCGGAAACAAGAGAACTGCCGTCTGAAGTTGCGTAAAGAAACTCATTAAGCCTTTTTTCGTCAGTTATCCTTGCACCTGTGGAAACCGAAGAGTCGGGCGTATATATAAAGCGTGATACATTGCGTGCCCAATAAGTGGTGGTATACAGCGCATCGGTAGTATCGGTAATAGTGTTGCTGTTAACCCAAACATAAACCTGCCCCTGATATTCTGAAACTGCCAGCGCCTCACCATGGCCGAAGCCTTCCAACTTAACGTAATCAAGGCAGGTGGCGGTAAGACCGTCGTCAGACACCAAACAGCGGGAAAGATACACAGATGAAGTGACACGTTGAGTTGTGAACACGTATCTTTCACCGGTGGGGGCATTGTAAAAATAGAACTGCTGTACCGCCTTGTTTGTTCCCAAATTTTTAAGGGTCATAACAGGATTTGGCGTCTTTGTATAAGAGGTATAGGCGCATACCTCCTCAAGTTCAAGACAAAATAGCGGCAAACAAAGCACCAAAGTCAGCAGCAACGACATAAAACGTTTTAACACGATGAAACACCTCCTTATGTCAATTCTACCATAAGCTCATTAACTCTGCAAGAAGTTTTACACAAATTATATTGAATTATCAGAAAAATAATGGTAGTATTTTCCAGTAAGCTTATAAAAGGAGTGTTGGCTTTGCGTTTATTTATAGCGATAGAACTTGAAGAAAAGGCTAAAAGCTTTATAAATGCGGCGGCAAACAGCCTGTCGCTGTTCGGGCGCGGAAGTTTTTGTCCGAAAGAAGGGTATCACATCACCTTGGCTTTTTTAGGAGAGGTAGCAGACACAGAGCATATAAAGACGATAATGACCAAAACAGAATTTACTCCCTTTACGCTAAAAACTGAAGCCCTTGGGAGCTTTGGAAACACCTACTTTGTTTCTCTTTCCGAAAGCCTTCCTTTAAAAGCGTTGCAAAATCAAATCGCGGCGGCATTGCAAGCGGAGAATGTTTGGTTTGACAGCAAAGCTTTTGTACCCCACGTAACCATTGCCCGAAGGTTTGAAAAGCAGGGTGAGCCTTTTGTATTTGTACCGGAGATACAGTTTGAAGTTAGGGAAATATCACTTATGTGTACAGTGGGTGCCGGCGTATACAAAACACTTTACAAAAAAAGCTGTAAAATGTAGAAAAATGTCATACGTTTTTTGTAAAACGCACTTGATATACAAGAACAAAGGTGTTATACTTAATGTATGAACAACAAAGGAGGTCAAGGTAATGGCAAAAAGAAAGCTTATACCAACTTGGGTAAAAATAGCGGCTGTGGCGGCGCTTTTTGTTCCCTACAAAATAGAAACGGAAAAAGACGAGGACAACAAACTTAAAAGGCTTTCTGCACAAAGCCTTGCCACACGCATCACCTATATCCCCGCCACCGAAGACAAAGAGAGTGATTTGTATGTACAGTTCCCCGGTTTTAACGCAAATGACGATTTTGCCTTTGAAGAGGAAGAAGACGAAATCGATTTTGAAGAGCTTATGGATGAGGTTAGTCTTGAGATAAACAATAGCATCGACAACGAAACCGATGAAGTTGATGATAGTTTGTCGGATATCGAAAAAGGTTTTTTAGAAGAACTTAATTAGTTATAAACGGGGCAGTACATTGCCCCGTTTTTTGTCGGGGCCCCCAAGAAATCGTCAGATTTCTTGGGGTGATTGTTGTCGGGATCCCCAAGAAGTCCGGCGACTTTTTGGGGTGATTTGAGTTGTTCACCGGTTTGTTAACAAAGTCCGTTTTATTACCCGGATTTTGCATCATAATGAAACTACCGAAAGGAAAACTAAAGCTTTTTGGAGGTTTAATTATGATTTACTGTGTTTTAACAGGTTTGGCAATGCTTTTGCTTACAGGTAATTTATGGGCAGGTCTATTTGGCCTTTGTGCAGGCGCTGTTGCCACAAGATATTTTCGCGACAGGGTGAGCGTTATCATCGAGAAGCGCGGGGGTGTTGCCAATGCCCGTATTCTAAAGCAAGTATGCTACAACAACGATGGTAAAAGGGTCTTGCCGGAAGACAGAGAGTATACAATTCTTGTCTGCTACCGCAACGGCGAAAGACTTAAATACACCTTAAGAGGAGATGCAGCACTGTTTATGAAATTACGCCCTTATATAAGCAACTGATACTTGCAAAAAGGCTTTATGTGTGCTATTGTGGTAACATAAAGCCTTTACCTTATTTTGCAAAGGAGGTATAAACTTGCCGAAGGAAAGCGGACACAAAAAGCGTATACTGTATGTACTTAAGTTTTTGGCGGAGCGCACCGACGAAGACCACGGCATAAGCGTTTTAAAGCTTTTAGAACTGCTTAAAAGTGTTGGCATCAACGCCGAGCGAAAAACTCTTTATGACGATATCGAACAGCTTAAGGAATTTGGCTATGATATTCGTTTGGAGAAGGGTAAAGAAGGCGGGTACCGCCTTGTTGACCGAGACTTTGAGCTGTCGGAGTTGGTGCTGCTTACAGACGCGGTACAAAGCTCGCGCTTTATAACAGAAAAGAAAAGTGCCACTTTGATAAAAAAGCTTGCATCACTTACAAGCGCGCATCAAGGTAAAAGTCTGTCGCGGCAAGTACAGGTAAGCGGCAGAATAAAAAATATGAACGAGACCATATTTTACAGTGTTGACACACTGCACAACGCTATTGATAGCGACAAGCGCATAAGCTTTAATTATTTTGACCACAACCGCTTAAAAGAAAGAGTTTTCAGGCACGACGGCAAGCTTTACAAAGCGAGCCCGTTATCACTTTGTTGGGACAATGAGTATTATTATCTGGTTGCACAGGATGATGAAACCGGCGATATACGTCATTACAGGGTGGACAAAATGGCTAATATAAGCCTATTGGAGGATACCCGAAAAAAGGTGGAGGGGTTTTCTGCCGCAACATATACAGACAAACTGTTTGGTATGTTTGGAGGAAAAGAAAGTCTTGTAACCCTGCGCTGTAAAGATCATTTGGCGGGAGAAATTTTTCATAGAGTCGGCAAAAGCATTCCCTTTACTTTGGGGGACCACCGATATTTTCAACTTAGGGCAAGGCTCGTTTTAAGCCCTGTTTTTTATGGTTGGGTAATGAGCTTTGGCGGCGATATAATAATTAAAAGCCCCGCAGAGGCGGTGGAAGAGCTTAATAAAACAGCGGCGGCGGTTTTAGCCACCCACAAAAACGGAGGATGATTCTATGACAAGCTACAGGCTCACGGAAAGCGCAATTCCCTATAAGGCTCAATTTGAATATATGGCAGGGCTTGGTCTTTTAAGCCTCGACATTGACGGCACACCCCTTTACATAAACTCGGGCGACAAATTTGAGGTAATACTTGAAAACGGTACGGCAACCGTAACTTATAAGGAAACAGCTGATATATTCTGCGGTGCCTTTATGCTTTCCCATAAGGGGCAGGACTTTAAAGCGGTATATGACAGCCGTTTTGAACTTTGCGGTGCTATGCTTGACAATTCAAGAAACTCGGTAACCAACATTAAGCAGTTGAAGGAATACGTAGCATACAGTGCCGCGTTGGGGCTAAACTGTATTTATCTTTACAACGAGGACACTTTTGAGATAGAAGGTGAGCCTTATTTTGGCTATATGCGTGACAGATACAGTGCCGCAGAGATAAAAGAGATACATGATTTTGCCGCCACATTCGGTTTAGAGACGGTGCCCTGCATACAGACCCTTGCGCATTTAAACCAAGCTTTACGTTGGTATTGCTATGCTCCCATAACCGATTTGGGTGATACCATGCTTGCAGACGAAGAAAAGACCTATGAGCTTATAGAAAAGATGATTGCCGCGTGGCGCTCGGTTTGCACCACAAAGAATATAAACATAGGTATGGACGAAGCACATTTTTTGGGCAGAGGCAAGCATCTTGACAAACACGGCGCCGAGGCCAAGTTCGACATTATGTGCCGTCACCTTAAACGGGTTGCGGATATATGCGAAAAGTACGACTTTAAACCAATGATGTGGAGTGATATGTTCTTCCGCATAGCCTTTGGCGGATATTACAACGACGAAGGTATAGACCCCGAATTGCTTGCTAAAGTACCAAAAAACGTAACTCTTATATATTGGGATTATTACAGTACCGACCGTGAAAAATATATTAAACAGTTGGATAAACACGCCCTGTTTGATAACGAAATTGCTTTTGCGGGCGGCGCATGGAAGTGGAGTGGCTTTACCCCCTCCATAGACCACAGTTGGCGGGTATCGGAAATGGTGCTTGAAGAAGTTAAAAAGAGAAAAGTGGGCAAGGTTTTTGCCACCTGTTGGGGTGACGACGGTGCGGAATGTCTTTCTGCTTGCATATTGCCCGTGCTTGCTCTTTACGGCGCACATCGACTTGCAGACGGTACGGCAGCGGCAGAATTGGCAAGAGAAAACATCCTTGCGGCCTGCGGCTATACCGTAGAGGAGTTTTTTGCACTGTGCAGACCCTCGGTAACCACAGCCGAAAACCATACTCCTTACGCCAACCCCACCAAGTATTTGTTCTATAACGACCCTCTTAAGGGAATGTTTGACAAGCACACAAAGGAAGACTTCCCTGCATTTTATGCTAACTGTGCCAAAGAGCTTAAAGTGCTTGCGGATAAAGGCGGTAATTTTTCGTACCTGTTTGATACGCAGGCAAAGCTGTGCCGTGTATTGGAGCTTAAATCTACCTTGGGAGTTGAACTTAAAGCGGCATACGACAAAGACGACAAAACGGAGCTTAAGCGTCTTGCAAACGAAGTTATACCCGAAATTTTCCACCGCACCGAGGCGTTTTACGAAGCGTTCCGTAACGGCTGGATGAAGGAAAGCCGCCCAGGTGGGTTTGATACTCAAGATATACGCATAGGCGGTATGCAAAAGCGTTGCCTCGGCGCTATACGAACGATTACCGACTACCTGAACGGCAGCATCGACAAAATTGAAGAATTGGAGCAAGAGAGACTTTTCTTTGATTGCCGCAGTAAAGACGATGACAAATGCCTTACCATAGGCTACAACAATTACAAAGCGATAGCAACATCCAATATTCTCTAAAATCAATTCAGCCCCGATTTGTGATGAACACAAATCGGGGCTGTTTATCGCTTGTTTTTGTTTTTAATAAATCAAACTTGAACCGTCACAATGCTTTCTCAATATCAAGTAGTCGGCAGTATTTACAAGTTTATCTGCGGTAAGATCTGCCGCCGCTTTTTCGAGGTCGGTAGTACTTGAAGCGGTAAGAAGCTTACGAACGGCCGCCATATCGGTGGTGTTAACGTTGCCGTCACCGGAAAGGTCACCCGGGATGACTACCATAACGCTGTTAAGCACCGCGCCTGCGGTATCATATTTAACAACCGTGCAACCTGTACCTATGTAGCCTGTATCTGCAAGCGCGCTGCCGTTTATACCGAACACGCTTACATCACACTTAAACTGTGCCTTGAGGTCTGCAGAGGTAATGCCCAAAGAGTTAACATTTACAAAAGAATCGCCCAAGGTATATTTAGAGCCGTCAACCAACTCAAAGGGTGTATCAAATTCAGAAGCGAGGGTTACAACGGTATATGTACCAACATCATAGCTTGTACCGTTTTCGGTATAAGTATAGCTTACTTTGTAACCGTCTTTAAGAACCGCAGTGTTTGCAACAGCGTTGCCGCTTGCATCCTTAACGGTTACGGTACAGTCGGGCATACCGTCTATTGCGTGTTGTGCAGTGGTGCCGTAGGTAACACGTATGTCGTCACCGCAGATAGTTTTCATATTTTTGATGAGCGCCGGCTTTTGAACCGTCCAGTTCATATCATAGCCCGTATCATCGGGGTGACAGCTATCTATTAAGCAGTCGGGAGAAAGTCCCTCGGTCTTCCACATAGTGTAAAGGTCAATAACAATATTGTTTTCTTCTGCCGCTACCTGACGCATACAGTCAATAAATTGATCAAGATATCCAACCTCGCCGCCAAAGGCGCTGTAATCACCTTTATCAAACACGCCGCCAACAGTAGTGGACATATCTATTACGTTTGCGGTCATAAACACGGTTGTTGCGCCAAGGGCTTTGTTCTTTGTGCGGATACCTCTTAACGCAGTTTTATACTTATCCATCAAAGTAGTGCTGGGTGCCGCAGAATAAGCATCGTTTATACCGAAGGAAACAAATACTATTTCAGGGTTATGAGAAGCAACATAAGTCTCATAACGAGCGGAGAGTGACGCCCAGGAAGTATCGCCGCCAAAGCCCGCATTGATAACGGTAGTGCAGAAATAATCGCTCCAAACCGAGGTCCAACCGCCGCCTGCCGTAATACTGTCGCCCTGCGCAACTATCTTTCTG
>JAZUQW010000203.1:0-9104 GCA_045605905.1 Eubacteriales bacterium | reverse complement strand
AACGGATGGCACTTGGAGCATATATCAACCTTAAGCTCACTCTTGGTAGACACAGTTTGCATTTCCGCACCGCAAGCACATCTTACAGTAACTTTATTCAACTTAGGGTGGATGCCTTCCTTCATTTAACTTCCCTCGCTTCCTATAACATAATCATTCTTTTCACAAAGTGCAGTATAACACAGCCAAACGCAAAAATCAATAGTTTTTTTGTTTTTTACAGATTTATTTTTTATAAACTAAAAACATTGACACCACACAGCACAGCTCAAAGGCGATAAGAGCTATACTTTGGGGTATATTAAGCTTTTTGATTTTTACATTAATTATAAACGCAATACCCACCGCCAGATATGCAACGGCAAATACCAAGTTTACTATCAAATGGCTTTCGACCAACGCCTTAACTATCATAAGAGGCGGTACCACCATGCAAGAAAAAGGAACAGGTACGCCGGTAAAGGATTTCATATTAAGGTCGGGAGTCTCTTCTACAGCCTGTGTGTTGAAATACGCAAGCCTTATTGCCGCGCCAAATGCGTAAACTATGTATACAGCCATATCATACCATTTGTTAAAACCGCAATTATAGGCTATAACGATGGGAGCTATGCCGAAAGAAACCATATCGCATACAGTATCGATTTGTATGCCGAAAAGCTTTTCCTTGCGAGTGCGACTTCCTGCGCCGCGGGCGATGCGACCGTCAAACATATCGCAAAGACCTGACAGCAAGAACATACAAACAGCAAGTAAAATGTTAGTGCCGGCAGAAAAGCATGCCACAATGGCTGATGCCAAGCCAAGCAGTGTTACAAAATTAGCAAGATTGTACACGCCTATAAACATAATATTATAATCCTCTCTACTTAATTAAACTATCAACCGTAACGCTTACGGTTTTTAAGCTCGCTGTATAGTTTTACAAAGCTGTCGTGACGGCTTTTGGAAATTTCGCCGGAATCCACTGCCCGAATTACTGCACAACCTTCTTCCTTCAAATGGGTGCAGCCGCGAAAAACGCAGTTACCTATGTAAGCATCAAATTCGGGAAAATAATGGTAAAGGTATTCATGCTCCTCAACACCCAGCTTATCTTCATCCAACATAGTGAACCCGGGTGTATCGGCAATATACGTATCCTCGTCCACGGAAAAAAACTCTGTATGCCTGGTAGTATTACGACCGCGGGCAATTTTTTTGCTTAACTCACCGATTTCTACTTGCATATTAGGATAAAGGGCGTTTAAAAGGCTTGATTTGCCAACGCCCGAAGCGCCTGCAAACACGGCAGTTTTGCCTTTTATAAAAACCTTAAGCTCCTCTATACCCTGCCCTGTGGAAGCAGAAACGGGAAAACACACGTATTTTGCACCGCTGTACATATCCACCAAAGCATCGGCAGATTGCAGGTCGCATTTGTTGACCGCAATAACCACCTGTACACCTGCTTTTTCAGCCATTACTGTAAGCTTATCAATATTATAAGGATACGGGTCGGGAGATGCGGTTGCCGTAACGATCACAAGGGTATCTATGTTAGCAACAAGAGGGCGCGGCAATGCATTTTTGCGTGGTGCAACGCTACGAATAAAGCCACTGCCGTCGGAATTACACTCAAGCTCTACCTTATCGCCTGCCATTAGGCGAACACCGTCCTTGCGTATTCGGCTACCCGCCTTGCAAAGCCGCATAGTGCCGCCTGACACAACCGTGTATAAGCCCTTTTTTTCCTTAATTATTGTGCCCAGTTCCGATTCTATTTTATTCATCTTCTTCCATACTTATGTCGCCGTCTGCCGATTCCTCATTACCGCCCATGCCATCGTTTGCGGCAACGGTTATGATAACGGGGCTATCGGAATACACGGGGTCACCTACCTTATGTGACACCTCGATCACAGTACCGAACGGCTCATTACTTGTTTTATCGTAAACAAAGCGATAAGCGAGAATGTCAGCCTCCATTATCAGCATATTCCTTGCTTCGCTCTCGGTAAGACCCATAATATCAGGCATATATTTGCATTGCTTGCTTATCTTTATATCCACCTTGGTAGCGCGGGACAAAACATCGCCTTCTGCAAACTCTTGCCATACCACCAAACCGTCTTCCTCTTCAGACTCCATCTCCTCAACGGTGCCCAAAGACAAGCCCATATCGTCCAAAAGCTTGCTTGCTTCCTCTTCTGTAAGCTTTAACAAGTTTGGCATATTAACGTTGTTTTCGGGATAATAAACATACAGTCTGAAGCTGTCTGTCTCTTTTATAATGTCGCCGGGCTGTAGCTGCACAAAACTACCGTCCTTTTTTATCTCAACCCTAATAACCTGCGAGGTAGATGCATAACGCATTATATCTTTAAGACCTGATGGGAGATCAGGACTTTTTTCTGACACACCCTCTATTTGCAACTTGTTTCGTTGGACGCCCCAATCCTCAAAGCGTTTTTTTGTATACGACTCGCTGTAAAACAGAAGGTCTTCATAAACGTTTTCTTCCGGGCCCTGACTAACAGTCAGCACAAGCCCCGTATAATAATCCTTGCCTTCGGGAATGGTAACAGCGCCTTTTCTGTTTTGCTTGATTATTTCGTTTTTAGGTCTTTCGCTTTTTACGTAATTAACAGTGGTATCGGTAATCTGATAACCTTCCTCCAACAGCTCTATAAGCTCCTCACCATAGATTCTGCCTTCTAAATCAGGCACCTCGGTTTCTATTGGGTCGTTACTGCCGTCAAAGATAGATTTAACATAATTGTTGAACAAAAACACCACTATTACACCCGCAACGATAATAAAAGCCAACGCTACGCCCAGTATTATCGGAAACATACTGTGGCTTGCCCCTGTAAAGAGGGACTTTTTGCGTTTTTCTGTATACTTTTTCTTGATTTTTTCTTTTACCTTCTTGGGGCGTTTTGTTGGCTCCTTAACCTCTTGGTTAATCTTTTTTGCATTAAACACAGAGGCGTCTATCCCTGTATAGGGAGCAATCTCGTCTATGCTGGCTGTGGCTATGCTGTCAATATTGACAACGTTGGGCAGAACGGCAGCCTCAGTGCTGCCCGACGTAAAAACCACATCGGGGTTGTTGTATACAACCTCCAACGCCTTAAGCATACCGTGGGCAGACGGAAATCTTGCTGTGGGCTCTTTTTCAAGAGCGCGCAAAATTATTTGATTAAGACCTTCCGGTATGGCAGAGTTTACCTTTACCGGCTCTACAGGTGGGTCGTTAACCTGCATCATCGCCACGTTGATGGCATTTTCGTGCACAAAAGGCAATCTGCCGGTGCACATCTCGTAAAGCATTATACCCACAGAGTACAGATCCGCGTGGAAATCGGTACGTTTTCCGCTTGCCTGCTCGGGGCTTATATAGTATACCGTACCTATTGCCTTTTCCGCAACGGTAAGCGATGATGCGTTTGGCAATTTGGCTATACCAAAGTCGGTAACCTTTATATCGCCGTTCTTTTTAAGAATGATGTTTTGGGGCTTAATATCTCTGTGTATTACACCTTTGCTGTGAGCATGCTCCAAGGCCTTAAGTATTTGAATGGCGTAGAAACAGCCTTCTTTCCAAAACAACAAACCCTTGCTGTCGATATATTCCTTTAAGGTAATACCGTCAAGAAACTCCATCACAATATACTTCATATCATCGTATATTGCAACATCGTATATGCTTACTATATTTTTATGGGAAAGCATGGCAACAGCTTTAGATTCATTAATAAAGCGCTGCACCATGGCATCATCCGAATTAAATTCGCTGTTCAAAATCTTTATGGCAACAAGGCGGTTCATAATTAAATCCTCCGCCTTAAAGACAAATGCCATACCGCCCTCGCCCACAAGCTCTAAAATCTTGTAACGACGGTCAAGAACCTTGCCTATATATTCTGAATACTTTTTACTCACTTTTTGCCCTCCTTCATCAGAAGAACCACGGTAATATTATCCCCACCGCCGCCATCCTTTGCGGCATTAATAAGGTTTTTTACCTTGCTTTTTACACCAATCACGGTATTTATTGTTTTACAAATTTCATCCTGCGGCACATAATTTACAAGGCCGTCACTGCAAAGAAGCAGGCTATCGAAATCCTCTACCATAAAAAAGTCCGGCTCTACGATTTCGCCTATCCCCAAAGCCCTTGTTATAACATTGCGGTTGGGATGTTCTTTTGCCTCTTCCTCGGTGATTTTACCATTATCTACCAAATACTGAACAAAAGAATGGTCCTTTGTTACCTGATAAAGCTGTCCTTTATACATACGATACAGACGACTGTCACCAACGTTGACAACAAAAGCCTTATTGCGCCACACAAACGCCGCTACAAGAGTCGTGCCCATTCCTTCAAGGCTGATATCTCTTGCCGCACGCTTTACCACAGATTCGTTAGCCTCAGCAACGGCGGTAAGCATTGCGTTTTTTATTATTTGCCCCGAAAGTGTCTCTCCGCTTTTGCCTATCTCTTTAAACAAAATGTCGGTATATACACACACAGCCAACTCGCTGGCAATTTCGCCACCGCGAACGCCGCCCATACCATCGCACACGAGGGCAGAAACCCACTCATCAGATTCGGTAATCTTAAAGCTGTCTTCGTTGTTGCGACGCACCTTGCCAACATCACTTTTTCCATAACTAAACATTGATTTGTTCACCTTTTTCTGTTAATTGACCAAGCTTTCATGCTCATCCCGCAACTGACCGCAAGCGGCGGAAATATCACTGCCAAGCTTACGGCGCACCGTTGCGGTAATGCCGAATTTCTCAAGAATCTTTACAAAAGTCGCTGCGGCAGTGCGCGTTGCACTTCTATAGCTGCGCTCTTTTATCTCGTTTACGGGAATGAGGTTTACATGGCACAGACTACCCTTTAGCTTTTTGCCCAGTTCTTCTGCCAATTCGGGGGTATCTGTAACACCGGAAATAAGCGCATATTCAAAGCTGGTTCTTCTACCTGTTTGTTTTTCATAATCTCTGCACGCTTGCAACAGCTCGTCCACCGAATACTTGTTGGCAATCGGCATTATGCTTTGCCTTAAGGCATCATTTGGAGCGTGCAAAGAAACAGATAAAGTAATTTGCAGTTTTTCTTCTCCAAGGCGTTTTATGTTATCTACCAAACCACAGGTAGACAAAGATATATGCCTGTGTCCTATATTAAGCCCTTTTGGATGGTTAACAAGCCGCAAAAACTTAAGCACGTTATCGTAATTATCCAAGGGCTCGCCCATGCCCATAAGCACCACGCCGGACACACGCTCACCCGTATCCTTTTCTGCCGCTTGTATCTGTGAGATCATCTCTGCGGCAAGAAGGTTGCGTTTTAGACCTTTTAAAGTAGAGGCGCAAAATTTGCACCCCATACGGCAACCCGCTTGGGTAGATATACACAAGGTATTACCGTGATGATAACGCATAAAAACGCTTTCTATGTATTCACCGTCGTAAAGCCTGAACAGATACTTTACAGTGCCATCTATTGCCGATACCTGCTTTGCGGCGATTGTAACATCGGGTATAAAGCAGTTTTCCTTAAGCTTTTCTCGCAACGGTTTGGAAAGATCCGTCATACCGTCAAAGCCCACGCCAACGCTGTGCAACCACCGAAAAACCTGGTCTGCCCTGTACTTAGGCTGACCAAGCGCCCCCATATAAGTTGCCAACTCTTCCGGCAACATACTTTTTATGTCGGTCATTATTGTTTCTCCAGCACGGCTATATAAAAGCCGTCATGATTTTTTTCATAGGGCAATACAGTGCGCTCTTCTTTTAAAATCGCACCCGACTGCGCAACAAACGAGTGAACAACGCCTTCGTTCTCGTCCTTGTTTATGGTACAGGTGGAGTACACCAATCTGCCGCCACGCTTTAAGTAAGAAAAGGCGTTTTTTAGTATGGCGCGCTGGGTTTCCACAAGGCGCTCAATGCCTTCCAAGTTCTTATACCGAATTTCCGGTCTGCCCTTAATAGCGCCGATGCCCGAACAGGGAACATCACATATTATGCGGTCTGCACTTTCAAGCAGTTCTGCGTTTTCCACCCTGCCATCCTGTTTCTTTGTGCTTACTATACTCACGCCCAAAGCCGCGGCGGTCTTTTCTATAAGACTCAACTTATTAGCGTGTATATCCATAGAAAGCACAGCGCCTTTGTTTTCCATATCCAACGCCGCACCCAAGGTTTTTCCGCCCGGGCAGGCGCAAACATCTATAATGCGGTCACCCGGCTTTGCCTCTAACGCCGCTACCGCTTTTTGGGATGACAAGCCCTGCACAAAGCACAATCCCTCGGATACAGCTTTAAGGCCTTGCTCTGCACCTGAAGAGATGAAGACCGCTTTGTTTGAAACCACTGCTTCTGCACCTTGATTTGCAAAACTTTGGCAGAGCTCTTCGGGTGTTACTTTTAATGTATTTGTACGCAAAATCAGTGGATTACGATCAAAAAACGCCGCCATTATACTGTCTTTTTCTTTGGGGTACTGTTGAGAAATAAGCAAGCAAATCTCTTTGGATAGCGAATATTTTACACTGTCATCGCTTTGCTCTACCGCTGTCAAAAGCTCTGCCCTGTTGCGACACGCAGAGCGCATAACCGCATTTACAAAGCCTTTGCGCTTTTTGTTGCTGACCAGTGCAACGCTTTCACTACACGCCGCCATGTCGGGCACTTTCATATAAAACAACTGTAAAAAACCAAGGCGCAATACTGCAAGCAGCTCTGCCTCTATATCCTCAATTTTTCTGCCCGATGCCTTTTCTATCATAAAGTCAAGGGTAAGCATACGCTCTGCTCCACCGTTAACAAGAGCAACACCAAAGGCTTTATCGATGCCCGTAAGCTTGTGTTTTTTTAGTGCGGTTGAAATTTCTATATTTGAAAACGCCCCTTGCTCCCACACACGGCGAAGGACGCTTATGGCAAATTGCCTTGCTTTATCGCCCACGGTCAGTCACGCCTTTTTGCAATAGAAATATATCTAAACAACATAAGGATACTACTTGCAAGGGCGGCAACATAGGTCATTGCAGCGGCACTTAATACCTTTTTGGCATCGTCGTTTTCGCTACCCGACAGTATACCGCAACACTCCATAGCCTTAAGTGCGCGGCGGCTTGCATCAAACTCTACAGGTAAAGTTACAAGCTGGAACAGGGTAGAAAGTGAAAATAAAGCTATACCTACCCAAACAAGCTCCATAAAGCCTAAAAACAAGCCCAAAATCAAAATGGGCATAGAAAGCCTTGAGCCGATATTCGTTATAGGCACAAGGGACATACGCAGTTTTGCAGGGCCGTACTGCTCGGCATACTGTATGGCATGACCCGCCTCGTGACAGGCAACGCCGATAGCCGCAACAGAGGTTTTGCCGTAAACGCTTTCGGAAAGAGAAACCGTATTGGTTTTTGGGTTATAATGGTCTGTAAGCGAGCCGCTTACTCTATCTATGCCAACACCGTAAACGCCGTTTGCCTGCAGCATATGCTGTACTGCTTGCTCCGCCGTAAGCCCTGTGCGAGAAGCAACCTTGGCGTACTTATTAAAGGTTGTATTTACCCTTAAGCTGATTATCATTGACACAAACATTGCAATTATCAGAGCAATGTAGGACCAATCATAATAAACATATCCGTAATAACCGTGATACAACATTATAAAAACTCCTTAACTAAAGCTTATTGCCTGCCAAAAACTCGCCTGCTGTCATAGCGCGCTTGCCCTCGGGCTGAAGCGCCGTTATAACAACACTGCCTTTGCTACAAGCAATTTCTATTCCCTCTGCCGTAGCGGAAAGCACGGTCCCGAATGCACCGTCTTTGCTTCCCTTTTGAGCGCTTATAAGCTTATAGCGCTTACCGCCTATGTAGGCAAAAGCACATGGATACGGAGAAAGGCCGCGTATTTTATTATAAACCGAGGTGCTATCTAAACTAAAATCGATTTCTGCCTCGCTTTTTTCTATTTTTGCCGCATAAGTTGCAAAAGAATCATCCTGCGGTACAGGCACAAAGCCATCACCTGCCAAAAACTCGCTGATAGCATCGGCGCCAAGCTTTGCCAAACAGTCGTGATACTCCCCCGCTGTCATCGTATCGCTGATAGGGGTCTCCTTAACCAAAAGCATATCGCCTGTATCAAGCCCCTCTGCCATTTGCATAACGGTGACACCGCCTACGGTATCGCCCTCCATTACCGCGCGGTTTATGGGAGCGGCACCTCTGTGCCTTGGTAAAAGAGAGGCGTGGATGTTAACGCAACCGCCTTTTGCCGCATCAAGTACTGCTTTGGGCAAAATCTTACCGTATGCGGCAACAACTATATAATCTGCGTTTTCTGCCTTTATTATACTTTGCGCTTCTTCATCCTTAAGGCTTGTGGGATGATATATCTTTAATCATTTTTCTAAAGCGTAAGCCTTTACAGGTGAAGGAGTGAACGCCATACCTCTGCCCCGCTGTTTATCGGGTTGAGTTACCACAAGAGAAACATCGTGGCCGTCTTCATATATACGTTTAAGAGCCTCTACCGCAAAATCGGGAGTGCCCATAAACACTATCTTACATGTTTTCAATCTCTTCCTCCGTCAGCATACGCACAACATTATCTGTAAATAAAATACCGTTAAGATGATCTATTTCATGGCAAAAGCATCGGGCGACCAAATCGGTACCGTCTGCCTCGTAATACTTGCCTTTGCGGTTCATAGCACGAACCTTTACATAAGCTGGACGTTTGGTTATGCCCCACTGACCGGGACAGGAAAGGCACCCCTCGCACTCTTCCTGAACACCTTTGGTTTCGACAATTTCGGGATTGATAAGCTCTAAAACCTCTTGCCCGTTATCCACCAAAACCACACGACGTAAAATACCCACTTGCGGTGCGGCAAGTCCTACCCCGCCGGAGTCCTTTAAAGTCTCTTGCATATCGTCAAGAAGCTGCATAAGACGGGGACTTAATTTTTCTACAGGACGAGAGACTTTGCGCAAAGTCTCTTCGCCATCTTTAAGTATATTCAAAAGTGCCATTGATAATACCTCGCTATACTGTGAAAGGATTAATGTCTATATCCACAGTCG
>JAZUQW010000202.1:0-2215 GCA_045605905.1 Eubacteriales bacterium | reverse complement strand
AAGGTGCCGCGTTAGCGTTGTACTTGGAGTAGTGATAGTCGGGCATTGCGCCGTTGCCGCTAATGTAGAAAACGCCGTTATCGTAAAGCTCCCATGTAAGGGCGGTGCCGCTGGTGCCGTTTGCAACCATATCAGGTTCCTTTACGCGAGTTTCTACGTTAAAGCCGTTAGCAACTGCAAAGTCGTGAGCGTAAGAGCCCTCTGCTACTTGAAGCACCAATGCATTGCTGTGTTTATCGAATGCGCCCTTGTGAATGTTTTTAACGTCATCGGGCAGATAAATCTTTTCAAGGCTGGTGCAGTAACCGAATGCACGCCATTCAAGGGTGATTACGGTTTCGGGAAGAACAAGAGACTTGATCTTGTTAAGATAATGGAAGGAGCTGTAGCCTATCTTTTCAAGCTTACTGCCCTCTTCAAAGGTAATGCTTGTTACATAATAAGCGTGTGCAAAAGCAAATCTTGCAATTTCGGTAATATCTTTGCCTATGAAAATGCTCTTAATATTAGCCCTTTCCTTTGCCCACGGAACGGTTGCGTTGGACTGATGGTAGAACATATCGCCTTCACCGCTGAATACGAATCTGCCATCCTTGTAGAATATGAAGTAAGCGTTTGTGCCTGCCCAACCTGCCATATACAGGTCTGCGGTACTACAGCTTACATAAGCGCCATCTTTGAATACGCAGGTCTCACCACCGATGGTGTATTCACCGTCACGTGCGATACCGTCTTCATCAAAATAAGTGGGAATATTGGAAATATAGCTGTAACCGGTGATATAATTTGTGTTGGAGAGGAAGTACATCTTACCTTCGGCGGTATCAACAAAGCCAGAGAATATGCCGTTAGGCTGATATACGCCATCGTCGCCGAATACGTAAGCAACCTTGTCGATTACGTAAGCGCCTGTAACCATAACGCCGTTATCGTAATAATAGGTTTGGTCAACCCAACCGTTGGCAATAACGCCATCGATATAGGTTACGCCTTCAAGCACGCCGTTAAACAAATCACCACAGTTTTGACAGGTAAGTACGCCGTCTTCAACTTGATAATCGTGGCCGATAGCCTTAACGGTGCCCCAATTCAAAATGGAATTACATACAGAGCAAACAGTTCTGTCCGCATAACCGTGTTCGGTACAGGTAGCTTCCTTATCGCTAACTGCAACTGCTGTATGGTAGTGCCATTCGCCTATAGTCTTCTTAAGGTTTGCTATGGAAGTGTTAAGTTCGGTCTTTGCATCTACTCTCTTATTAGAGAAGCCGGGTACGTAATTTGCAGTGGATACTTCATAACCGTCCACATACTCTACAGCGCCGTATTTAACCTTATAGCTTACGGTGATTTGAGGAGCACAGCCCTCTTTATTCCATTGATTTGTTGCGGTATTTTCACCGAGGACTTCGTTCCAGCTCCACGCATAAACGGGGATGGTAAGCAATGTTGCAGTGCCTGTTGCAGTACTTTCAACGCGGGAAACTGTAACCGTTGCGGTACATGCAAGCTCTTCAAGAGTATATTCTACCTCAAAACCATCCATAACGCTCATTTCTTCAAGCGCCCATTCGGAAGCAGAGTTGAGCCAAAGCTTAAAGCTTATTGTGTCAATAGCCTCCACCTTATCGGTATTGATACTTATATTATACTGACCGCCTGTGTAAAGCAAGCCGTCCGCCTTAACGCCTATAGCCTCACCTACTACGTTTACGACGGGATAATCGGTTGCGGCATTTACTACCAACTGCTTTGTAAGCTTGGTATAGTTGCCTTGCTTATCGGCAATTTCAAAGGAAATGTCGTGGGTACCGTTGGGAAGAACAATGCCTGTTGCAGATATCTTACCTGCCGCAAACTTGGTGCTTACCTTATGACCGTCAACATAAACCTGTGCGGTAGCTTCATCAAGACCGGTGTAGTTTGTGCCATGGGTAGTATCTTCAATAGCGTCAGCAGTTACGGTAACGGTATTATAGTTAAGGGTTTGACCGTTAATTGCATAGCTGGTTTGGTCTTCAAGAAGAAGAAGATTGGAAAGGATCGGTGCATCACGGTCATCAACAGCATCACTATAGTCAAGGGTAATGTCGTCAATATAGAAGGTGCATTTTTCTGCGCCCACTGCAGAGGAAGAAACTATAAACTGAATAAACGCAGGTGCGTAGTTTGTTTTAGCTTCACGGGAAAGGTTGCCATTTTCATCCTTGTAGTA
>JAZUQW010000201.1:0-4615 GCA_045605905.1 Eubacteriales bacterium | reverse complement strand
GGAGTCATGCTGGCGGTTATCATCGTCTGGTTTGTTGTGATGAAGCGGCCTGTATATGAGGCCGTGTTCATCAGCTTCCTGCTGCTGCTGGCCATTACCGACACCTGGGGCAATGTATGGATCTATGTGGACAAGGCTCTTTCCACCTCGCTGCTGTATTCCATGGTGGCGTTTGTGGCAATGTCCATTCTGCTCACCAAGACCAAGATCATTGACAGCTGTATCGCTGTGATCCTGTCCCTGATCGGCCGCGTCACCGGCGGCGCAGGTTACACTGCTGTGATTGCCAGTACCTTTATGGGCGCCCTGTCCGGTTCCGGTCCGGGTAACGTCATGGCCACCGGTGCCATTACCATTCCCGCCATGAAGCGTTCCGGCTTCCCTGCCGAGCTTGCGGCTAATATCGAAAGCAACGCAAGCTATATGGGTAATATGATTCCCCCTTCCTCCAACATTATCGCGGCAATGGGCGCGTTCACTGCTCTTTATCCCGAGTTAAACCTAACTACAGGTCAATTTTGGACTGTACTTTGGGGCATTTCACTTTGGTTTGTTCTTCAAAGACTGTTGATGGTATGGGCTTTCTGTAAATATTATAAGGTTAAGCCCATGACAAAGGAAGAGTTGCCCAACTTTAAAGAGGTTTTCAAGGCGGGTTGGCAGGGCTTGTTCCTTCCCGTTATTATACTTGTTCCTTTTGTTCTTGACTTTTTGTTTAAAGAGACTTTCTTTACTCAACGTCTTGGCGTTGACGGCGCAAAAAGCCTGTCAAGCTCTATCCTTTTGTTTGTTGGCGGTATTGCTTCTTTATTTGCTGTGCTTGCCACAAAGGATAAAAAGATGGTTACTCCGCACAAGATTGCAAAGATGTTCGGCAACGGTGTTAAGACCATTGCACCCGCTATTGGCGTTTGCGTTTTCGGCTATATGATAGGCTCTTTGTTTGGCGAGCTTAACGTTGCTGCAGAGCTTGGCGACATTATAATGTCTTGGAGCTTTGGCAAACTTGGCGTTGTAGTGGCTGTTTGTCTTATAACCTGCTTTATGGGCATGGTTATACCCGGTTCTTCCATAGTTGTTATTTTTGGACCTATGTTTATTACCACATTGGTAAATGTTGGTTGCGACCCAATGCTTTCTGCAGCAATGTTGCCCTGTATATGCGGCGTAATGTGCGGCATAACCCCACCACTCGGCTTGGGTATGTACGCAGGTATGACTTTGGCAGAATCTGATTTCAGTAAGACCTTTAAAAACAATTTGTGGTGGGTTGCCGCCCAGTTTATTTTACAGGTTGTCGTTCTTATGGGTTGGTTGCCCATACTCGGTCTGTAAGGAGGTAAACCATGAAAGCTGTATGTAAAAAAATATCCGCAGGCTTAAGATGGGTTTTCGGCTACGGCATAATGATTTGTCTTTTCGCAGGTGGCCTTACCTTCTTTGGCTATTTGGCAGCATTGTGCATCGGTGGCGAAACCGCCACAAATATATGCCTATTCCTTCATAAAACTCTGTTTCCCTATATAATTAAGATTACAACCGTGTTGGTGCTTTTGGGCCTTGTAACAATGTACCTTAACGGCGAAACTGCCCTTGTTTCAGATACCAAAAAGCAAAAAAACAAGGCGACAGAAGACAAAGTCAGCGTAGGCAAGGTAATAGTGTCCATACTTGTTCCCATTGCAGGCGTTATTATGTGGCCCGTAAAGCATAAAGAAACTCCCGCTGCTGCAAGATGCTACGGTATAATCGGTATAGTTGCTTGGGTTTTGGATATTGCTATGTTTTTCTTATTGCGCGCTGTAGTTTAATAAAAAATGCTGTTGCATCGCAACAGCATTCAGACCGCTGACAAAGGCACAGAGCACGAAAAATAATAGAATACAGTTGCACTAAAGTAGAAAATCCAGGGAGGACATCCCTGGATTTTCTACAATTTATTGTTTTTTTCGTTCAAAACGAACCTCGGCTCACAGTAGCAATCTACAGTTTTCGCCTCGGTTCGTCTTGTCTGTATCCTTTCTCAATGCTCTGTCAAGCTGATGACAAGGTTTGTCATCAGCTTGAATGCTGTTGCATCGCAACAGCATTTTTTGTCGGGGTCCCCAAGAAGCCGTCAGGCTTCTTGGGGTGATTATCGTGCCCCCAAGAAGTCGTCATGATTCTTGGAGTGTAAAGTGCTTTATTTATTGTCTTCTTCCCAATTTACAACATCTCTGACACGGAAAGGCTGCAAGTTGCTGACAGTCATATATATCCTGCCCACATACTCGCCAATCAAGCCCAAAGCCGCCAATACCAAACCGCCCAACAGCAATATAACGGAAATAATAGAGGCATAGCCCGCCGCTAACGAAGGTGATACAAGCTTGCGTATTATAATTACGCCGCCCAAAATAAAGCCGCAAACCGCAACAATACAACCAAGCATAGCTATAATCCTTAAAGGCATAACGGAAAAGTTGGTAAACCCATTGATCCACAGTTTTAAAAGCTTCTTAAACGAATAGTTAGAGGTACCCTCCATACGGGGGCGATGCTCCATTTCGATATCCGTAACTTTATCCACCAAGGTGTTAAGGTACCCCATAACAGAAGGGAAGGGGCTGTTATAATCCTCATACGCATTAGCGGCAAAACGGCTTATTGCGTAAAAGCTAGAAACATGCACGCCCTTTTTTCTTGTACCGTTAAACTCGGATATCTTCGCGTTAAGCTTGCTGGTAAAACGTTTGAAAAAGCTGTGCTTCTTCTGCTTGAAATGGGCGTAAACCACATCATAGCCTTCTTTAATCTTTTCAACCAGGGGTATAATACCTGCCGCGGGGTGCTGACCGTCGTCATCCATAAACACCACTACGTCTCCCTTGGTATAGGGTATTGCCGCCAGCTTTGCGGAAGCTTGTCCAAAATTGCGGGAAAGGTTAACGCCAACTATTTTTTTGTCTTCCTCACACAGCTTTTTTATAACGGAAAAAGTGCCGTCGTGGGGATAATCGTTTACAAGTACTATCTGATAATCCATATCCGGCTGTGCGTTTATAACAGTGCGGATCTCGTCCACCACAGCGCCTATGGTTTTTGATGATTTATAACAGGGTATAGCCACAGATATAAGCAAAATCAACAGCTCCTTACAGCAATTTATCCTATTATACTCCATAGTTTTGAAAAAAGCAACAGTTTTTGATTAGGTTTTCTCTTGCCTGCACAGGTAACCCTTGATTTTTCGGATATTTCGTGGTATCATAAATCTATTGTATGTATAAAGGAGATTTTACTATGAGCGTAAGGGGAAAAAAGCTTTTAGTCTTGGGCGGCGGCACCGCAACTCTTGACTTGGTAAAGAATGCTAAAGAGATGGGCGTTTACACCGTAGTTACCGATAATTTGCAGGGCGGTGTTGCCAAAGATATTGCCGACGAGGTGGCAATGGTCAGCACCACCGATTTTGAAGGTCTTGCGGCGCTTATCAAAGAAAAGCAAATTGATGGCGCTTTTTGCGGCCCCAGCGAGTTTAATATAAGAAATCTTATACGTCTTTGCGAAAAAACAGGGCTCCCCTGTTACACCGATATGCAGGTTTGGGACCGTTGCGCTAACAAGGACGAGTTTAAGCAGTATTGCATAGATAACGGCGTTGATTGCCCCCAAAAGTTTGAGGTGACAGAGTTTTCTACGGATGAAGAGCTTGAGGCTGTGGATTATCCCGTAATAGTAAAGCCTGTGGACGGCTCCAGCTCTAACGGTATTTCCGTAAGCTTTGATAAAAGCACCCTGCGCGAGGCATGCCGTTACGCCATGAGCTTTTCCAAATGCGGCAGAATAGTGGTTGAAAAATATATAGAAAACGGCGGCTCTATCTTCGGTGCCCGTTATATCCTGCGTGATGGTGAGGCGTATCCATATCTGCTTTTGGATACCTATATTGCAGGCGGCGGCAGTCTTATAAGCCACTTTACCTACACTCCCTCTAAATTTGCGGATTATTATATGCAGAACATGGATGCTAATGTTCGCAATATGCTTAAGAATATGGGGCTAAAAAACGGCACTGCGTTTTTCCAAGCCTTGCCTTATAACGGCAAGATCTATTTCCACGAGATGGGCTATCGCTTAAGCGGTGGTATGCTGTTTAAATTAACTGACCCGCTTATGGGCGTTAATGATATGAAGATGATGATAAGCTATGCCCTTGGTGAGCAGATGTGTAGCGAGGAAGAGCTTAAAAAGCTTGATGTAAGGCAAAACAACAAGGTCGGCGCCCAGCTTAATATTCCTTTAAGCGTAGGTGAAATAGGCTCTATCGAAGGGCTTGAGCCTCTTAAGTCTATGCCCTGCGTAAAGGATTTCTTGCAGTATTACCACGTAGGCGACAGCGTATTGCAAAAACATATCGGCACATTAGGTCAGCATTTTGGCAGATTTACTTTTGTTGCCGACAGCCGTGAGGAAATCGAGGCAGCTGTAAACAGAATCAACGATGAGCTGGTTATAAGCGACGTAAACGGTAAAAAGATAAACAACATCCTCTTCGATTTAAACAGAACAAAATAAGCTTTCAATAATATCAGCTTTTCTAACAATAAAATGCTCCTTGCTTTTTAATGCAAGG
>JAZUQW010000200.1:0-8498 GCA_045605905.1 Eubacteriales bacterium | reverse complement strand
GTTAGGCATAATGTTGTCAAGGGCTTTTTGGAACTGCTCAAGAGCGTTAGCGCCGGTCTTCTTTTCAACCATTGCAAATGCATCATAAACTATTCTTTGAGCAACACCCTTTTTACCGTCATACATAATCTGATTGGTAAGTTTAGTTACCAAAGTGGAATTGTACATAGGGTCAGGTAAAACATCCCTTTTGAAACCATGCACTCTTCTGGGCACTGTACTTCCCTCCTTCATAAATTTTAAAAATGAGATCTTAGGTACTCGGAATAAATCCGTAAGGCTTCCCTTAAGGCAAAATCATTATATATATGATATTGCGCTTAAACAAAAAGCACAAACTGTTAGCTTCCGATTAAAAAATGTGGGGTAGCTTACTTTTTCTTAGGTCTCTTTGCACCGTACTTGGAGCGAGCCTGATTTCTGTTAGCAACACCCTGGGTATCAAGCTTACCGCGGATGATGTGGTAACGTACACCGGGGAGGTCCTTAACTCTGCCGCCTCTGATAAGAACTACAGAGTGTTCCTGCAGGTTGTGACCGATGCCGGGGATGTAAGAAGTTACTTCCATACCGTTGGTAAGTCTAACTCTTGCGATCTTACGCTGTGCGGAGTTAGGCTTCTTGGGGGTTTTGATAGCAACCTTAGTGCAAACGCCTCTTTTTTGAGGGGAGGGTTGATCGGTAGCCTTTTTCTTCAAAAGGTTAACGCCCTTCTGCAAAGCGGGGGACTTGGACTTGTAGGTAGCCATCTGTCTGCCATGTCTTACAAGCTGATTAAATGTAGGCACGTGTCTTTTCTCCTTTCATAAATTTTATATGCTTAAGCCCCTTAAGGGGGGCGTAAAGCCCTGTTTACTCAACCGCGTTGAGTTCGTCACCCTCAAACATCTCGTTATAGCTTTCGGTTTCGCCAACGTTGATGTCTAAATCTCTGTAACGCTTCATACCGGTACCTGCGGGGATAAGCTTACCGATAAGAACGTTCTCTTTAAGACCGATAAGCGGGTCAACCTTACCCTTAATAGCCGCTTCGGTAAGAACCTTGGTGGTTTCTTGGAAGGATGCGGCGGAAAGGAAGGACTCGGTAGACAAGGAAGCCTTTGTTATACCCAACAGCATGGGAGAGCCCACAGCCTCCATAAGAGGAATGGGGGTATCGCCTGCTTCGTTGCGGGCACGGATAGCTTCGTTTGCCGCGTTAAACTCGTTAATATCAACAGCGCTGCCAACCAGCATATCGGTATCGCCTGCCTGCTCGATTCTGATCTTACGGGTCATCTGACGGGCGATGATTTCTATATGCTTGTCGTTAATTTCAACCGCCTGCAAGCGGTAAACGCGCTGAATCTCTTTAATAATATACTCATAAACAGCATCAAGGCCGCTGATGCGCAGAATATCTGCGGGGGTTTCGGTACCGTCGGTAAGTTTTTGACACTTCTTAACGGTTGCGCCTTCTTCTACGATAAGCTTTGTCTTAAGGGAGATGGGCGTAATGCGTTCTTCGCCTGTCTCGCTGTCTATCATGTGGACCTGACGGCCCTTCCTGGTATCCTCGGTGGTAACGGTGCCGTTATACTCTGCAAGGAGTGCGGCAACCTTGGGCTTGCGGGCTTCGAATATTTCTTCTACTCTGGGAAGACCCTGTGTAATATCGCTGCCTGCAACACCGCCGCTGTGGAATATACGCATGGTAAGCTGTGTACCGGGCTCGCCTATGGACTGGGCGGCTATGATACCAACAGCCTCGCCGATGCTTACGGGCTTGCCGCTGGCAAGGTCTGCACCGTAGCAGTGAACACAAACACCGTGTTTAGCGCGGCAGTTGATGGCACTGCGAACGCAAACCTCTTCGATACCTGCTTCTATTATAGCCTTAACCTGTGCTTCGGATATCATAGTATCATGCTCTACGATAACCTCGCCGGTGGTGGGGTTAACCACGTTGCCGATGGTGAATCTGCCAAGCAAACGGTCAGCGAAGGGTTCGATAACCTCTTCTTTGCCGCCGGACATATAGTCAACTATCTTGCGAACCACCATACCGCGGTCGTCGCCGCAGTTTTCTTCACGTACGATAACATCCTGTGCTACGTCAACAAGACGTCTTGTAAGGTAGCCGGAGTCTGCCGTACGGAGCGCCGTATCTGCAAGACCTTTTCTTGCACCACGGGCTGCGGTAAAGTATTCGAGTATCTTCATGCCTTCACGGAAGTTAGACTTAATAGGCATTTCTATTGTCTTACCTGTGGCGGCAAACATCAGACCACGCATACCTGCAAGCTGTCTTATCTGCTTAATGGAACCTCTCGCACCGGAAACCGCCATCATGTTAAGAGGATTGTAGCGGTCAAGGTTCTTCTGCAACTCGGTTGCAACCTTCTTGGTGCAGTCTTCCCAAACAGAAACAACTCTGCGGCTTCTTTCCTCGTCGGAGAGCATACCCTGACGGAAGTAATCGGTAATAACGTCAACCTGCTTTTCGGCTTCTTCCAAAAGGCTTTGCTTTTGGGGCGGTATTGTCATATCGTAAACGGAAATGGTAATAGCGCCGCGGGTGGAATACTTAAAGCCGTTTGCCTTCATCTTATCCAGCATTTCGCAGGTGATAACGTTGCCGTGTACTCTTATACAACGGTCGATAATCTGCGCCAGCTCGTTATTTGTACAAACAAAGTCAACCTCAAGGGAAAGCTTGTTTTCGGGCTTGCTTCTGTCAACAAAGCCCAAATCCTGCGGGATGTAGCTGTTGAAGATGAATCTACCCAAGGTAGAGCAAACAACATCCTCTTCCATCTTGCCGTCGATCTCTTTGCACACTCTAACCTTAATTTTTGCGTGCAAGCCAAGCAAGCCGTTTTCGTAAGCCATAACAGCCTCGTCAAGGTTGCGGTAGCAACCCTTGGCCGCATCTTCGGGGTCAAGACCGCCGGGCTCGCCTTCCTTATCCATGGTCAGATAGAAGGAGCCAAGCACCATATCTTGAGAAGGAACGGTAACGGCACGGCCGTTAACGGGCTTAAGCAGGTTATTTGCAGAAAGCATAAGGAATCTTGCTTCTGCCTGCGCCTCTGCGGAAAGGGGAACGTGAACGGGCATTTGGTCGCCGTCGAAGTCCGCATTAAAGGCGGTACATACAAGGGGATGCAGCTTAATAGCTCTACCCTCAACAAGCACAGGCTCGAACGCCTGAATGGAAAGTCTGTGCAATGTGGGCGCACGGTTAAGAAGCACGGGATGTTCTTTAATAACAACATCGATAGCGTCCCAAACCTCGGGGGTGGCACGCTCTACCTTCTTTTTAGCGTCCTTTATATTTGTTGCCTTACCTGCGGCAACAAGGTTTTTCATAACAAAGGGCTTAAACAGCTCCAGCGCCATTTCTTTAGGCAGACCGCACTGATAAATCTTCAGTTCGGGGCCTACAACTATAACGGAACGGCCGGAATAGTCAACACGCTTACCAAGCAGGTTCTGTCTGAAACGACCCTGCTTACCTCTGAGCATTTCGGAAAGCGACTTAAGGGGACGGTTGTTGGGGCCTGTTACGGGACGACCTCTGGGGCCGTTATCGATAAGGGCGTCCACCGCTTCCTGAAGCATACGCTTTTCGTTGCGGATAATTATGTCGGGCGCTTCCAGCTCGATAAGCTTTTTAAGACGGTTATTACGGTTAATAACACGTCTGTAAAGGTCGTTAAGGTCGCTGGTAGCAAATCTGCCGCCGTCCAACTGAACCATGGGGCGTATTTCGGGAGGAATAACGGGCAGTGCTTCCAAAACCATCCATTCGGGGCGGTTACCGGAAATACGGAAAGCCTCTACAACCTCCAAACGCTTGATAAGGCGCAGTTTGCGCTGACCCTGTGCGTCCTTAAGCTCTTCCTTAAGCTGTGCGGAAAGCTCTTCTGCATTGATTTCCTCAAGCAACTCTTTAATTGCCTCGGCACCGATGCCTACGCGGAAATCGTTTTCGTATTTTTCGTAATAATCTCTGTACTGTTGGTCGGTAAGCATCTGCTTTTTAACAAGCGGAGTATCACCGGGGTCAAGTACTATATACTGTGCAAAGTATAGAACCTTTTCCAAAAGCTTGGGGGACAGGTCCAAAAGCAGACCCATGCGGGAGGGGATTGCGCGGAAGTACCAGATGTGGGAGACGGGTGCCGCCAACTCCACATGGCCCATACGTTCACGGCGAACCTTGTTGGTGGTTATTTCAACGCCGCACTTTTCGCACACCTTGCCCTTATAACGAACCCTTTTATACTTACCGCAGTGACATTCCCAATCCTTGGTGGGCCCAAAGATCTTTTCGCAGAAAAGACCGTCACGCTCGGGCTTAAGGGTACGGTAGTTGATGGTCTCGGGCTTTTTAACCTCGCCGTAGGACCAAGCACGTATCATTTCGGGTGATGCAAGACCTATTTTTATGCTGTCAAATTCAACTCTATCCACTGTTTGCTCCCCCTTTCTTATTCGTCTTCGTAGTCGCCGCCGTAAACGTAATCCTCTTCGTCGGAAACACTGTCATCATCGGCAACAACGCCTTCTTCGTCATCATACATAACGTCGTCGGGGTTTTCAAGAACACTGCTGCCCAACTCGGTTTCAGAGAACTTTCTTTCGTCCTCACCCTCGTCGTCGCTGTAGTCCTTAAGTGTAATCTCGTTATTTTCCTTATCCATTACTCTAACGTCCAAGCCAAGAGACTGCAGCTCTTTAACCAGAACCTTAAAGGAGGCGGGCACGCTGGGGGTAGGAATGTTCTGACCCTTAACGATTGCCTCATAAGTCTTTACACGACCCTTAATGTCGTCAGACTTAACGGTAAGAATCTCTTGCAATGTATAAGCCGCGCCGTAAGCTTCCAACGCCCAAACTTCCATCTCGCCGAAACGCTGGCCGCCGAATTGAGCTTTACCGCCCAAGGGCTGCTGTGTAACGAGGGAGTAAGGACCTGTGGAACGTGCGTGGATCTTATCGTCAACCAAGTGGTGCAACTTAAGGAAGTACATATAACCAACGGTAACGGGGTTATCAAAGGGCACGCCCGTTCTGCCGTCGTAAAGCACGGTCTTGCCGTTAACAACCTGTTTTTCCTCGCCGGTAACGGGGTCTTTAACGGTTACTGTGCCGTAGCCTGCTTCCATAAGGCACTGCTGAATGTCGCGCTCGTTTGCGCCGTCGAATACAGGGGTCATAACCTTGTAGCCAAGCTTCTTTGCGGCGATACCCAAGTGTACCTCCAAAACCTGACCGATATTCATACGGGAAGGAACGCCCAAGGGATTAAGAACGATATCCAAAGGAGTACCGTCGGGCAGGAAGGGCATATCCTCGGAGGGCAATATGCGGGAAACAACGCCCTTGTTACCGTGGCGGCCTGCCATCTTGTCGCCTACGGAGATCTTACGCTTTTGCGCGATGTAAACTCTAACAACCTTGATAACGCCGGGCTGAAGCACGTCGCAATCATCTCTGGAGAAGGTCTTAACGTCAACAACTATACCGCTTTCGCCGTGGGGCAGTCGGGGGGGGGTATATCTAACCTCTCTTGCCTTTTCGCCGAAGATGGCGCGCAGCAAGCGTTCTTCAGCGGTAAGCTCGGTCTCGCCCTTGGGGGTAACCTTACCAACCAATATATCGCCTGCGCGTACCTCTGCGCCTACGCGGATAATACCTTCGTCATCCAGCTCTCTCAAAACGTCCTCACCGAGGTTGGGTATATCCCTGGTAATTTCTTCGGGCCCAAGCTTGGTATCTCTGGACTCACAATAATACTCCTCTATATGTATAGAGGTATAAACATCGTCTCTTACAAGTCTTTCGTTAATAAGAACCGCGTCCTCGTAGTTATAACCTTCCCAGGTCATAAAGCCGATAAGCACGTTCTTACCCAAGGAGATCTCGCCGTTGGAGGTAGCCATACCGTCTGCAATTACTTGGCCTGCCTCTATACGGTCGCCCTTGGAGATTATGGGGCGCTGATTTACACAGGTGCCCTGGTTGGAGCGCTTAAACTTGGTAAGTCTGAACGCCCTTGCCGCGCCGTCATCACCACGGATAACGATCTCATCCGCAGAAACCTTTTCGGCATAGCCGGTGCGGTCAGAGATAACGGTAACGCAGCTATCGTAAGCCGCCTTATATTCCATACCGGTACCAACAATGGGTGACTCGGTAATCATAAGGGGAACAGCCTGCTTCTGCATGTTAGAGCCCATGAGCGCTCTGGAGTTGTCGTCGTTTTCAAGGAAGGGTATCATTGCGGTAGCAACAGAAACCAACATCTTGGGCGAAACGTCCATAAGGTCTACATATTCAGGCTCAACTTCAACGATCTCTTCTCTATGGCGGGCAACAACCTTACCCTTTACAAAGTTGCCGTTAGCGTCCAGCTCTTCATTAGCGGTGGCAACAATATAATCGTCTTCAACATCAGCAGTGATGTATCTTATTTCTTTGGTAACCTTACCGTCCTTAACCACTCTGTAGGGCGCCTCGATAAAGCCAAACTTATTAACCCTTGCATAGGTGGCAAGGTAGGAAATAAGACCGATGTTGGGGCCTTCGGGGGTCTCTATGGGGCACATTCTGCCGTAGTGGGTATAGTGAACGTCTCTTGCCTCGAAGGATGCCCTGTCTCTGGAAAGACCGCCGGGGCCCAACGCGGAAAGACGGCGTTTGTGGGTAAGCTCTGCCAAGGGGTTGGTCTGGTCCATAAATTGGGAGAGGGGAGAAGACCCGAAGAAGTCCCTGATAGCAGAAACGATGGGGCGGATATTAACAAGAGATTGAGGTGTTACGCTGTCAATATCCTGTGTGGTCATTTTTTCCTTAACTATTTTGTCCATACGGGCAAAACCGATGCGAAGCTGGTTGATAAGCAATTCGCCAACGCTTCTCAAGCGACGGTTGCCCAAGTGGTCTATATCGTCTCTTGTGCCCACACCGTGGGAAAGAGCCAACAGATAGTTAACGGAGGAATATATATCGTCAACGGTAATATGGCGGGGGATAAGCTCATCCATACGTGCCGCCATAGCCTTTTTAACTGCTTTGATATCGGAAACGCCTGTTTCGGCAAGAATCTCCATAAAGGTTTCAAGGTTTACCTTTTCTTCCAAGCCCAGCTCTTCATTGGTGAAGGGGGAAACTGCGGAAGCGTCAACCATGCGGTTAGAGAATACGCAAACCTCTTCGTCATGCTCGTTAAGCACAAACACCTTCCAAGCGCCGCATTTTTCAACAGTCTCTGCATCCTCACGGGTAAGCTTTACGCCTGCATCAAATACAAGCTCGCCGGTAACGGGAGAGATAACGGGGCGTGCAAGGGTGGTACCCATAATACGCTTACCGAGGGCAAGCTTCTTGTTAAACTTGTATCTGCCCACAGGGGATATATCGTATCTCTTGGGGTCAAAAAACAGGTTGTTAAGAAGCACTTGCGCGCTTTCAACGATGGGCGGGTCACCGGGACGAAGCTTTTTGTAAATCTCCTTCAAAGCTTCTTCCACAGGGGTAGTGCCGTTCTTTAAAGCTTCGGCAACCATAGAATCCTTCTCTAAAGTAGCCTTTATCTTTACATCGTCACCGAACAGCTCTTCGATCTGCTCGTTGCTGCCAAGACCGAATGCACGGAGCAATACCGTAATCGGAATCTTTCTGTTTTTATCTATGCGTACATAAAATACATCGGAAGAGTCAGTCTCGTACTCCAACCACGCGCCTCTGTAAGGAATAACGGTGCTGGAATAAAGCTTTTTGCCGTTTTTATCATCGGTAACGTCAAAATAAACACCGGGGGAACGCACTATCTGACTTACTATAACGCGCTCTGCACCGTTGATGATGAAGGTGCCGCTTTCGGTCATATAGGGGAACTCACCCATAAAGATTTCCTGTTCCTTAACCTCACCGGTTACCTTGTTGGTAAGCCTAACAAGAACCTTAAAGGGAACAGCATAGTTAACGTCTCTTTCCTTACATTCCTCAACGGTGTACTTGGGTGCATCGTTAAGGGAATAGTCTACAAATTCGATAATAAGGTTGCCGGAATAATCGGTCATGGGGGAAACGTCCCTCAAAACCTCACGCACGCCCTTATCAACAAAATCACGAAAAGACTTTTTCTGCACCTCTATAAGGTTGGGCATCTCCAATACTTCTTCGGTTTTGGAGAAGTTCATCCTAACGTTGGGGCCAAGGGTTTTAGGTGTCATCATTTTTAACCACTCTCTCCGTTTTCAATCATTTTTTGCCATCTTCAAAAGACAGCCAAAAGCCTTAAAAAACAAGGGTTTTTGCCCTGTTTTTTGCCTATTTTTTGCGGCTTTTTCCGCAAAACTGCGCTTGTAGTGCAGTTTATTATTATATCTGAAAAGTCAATAGATGTCAACACTTTTTCGAAAAAAACTTTCATAAAGTTTACAATTTCGGAAAAAATTTTTTATTTTTAAAATTCCCATAAATAGTGCTGACGCATTATGGAAACC
>JAZUQW010000199.1:0-13491 GCA_045605905.1 Eubacteriales bacterium | reverse complement strand
CCCGTTGCGAACGGATGTGAGCAATGGGGTAATTTATATTTCTATAAGCTCTTTTGGCGATGCGGTAAAATCTTCGCATCCGCCTTCGGTAACTAAAACCATATCCTCAATACGTACGCCGCCAAGGTTTTCAATATATATGCCCGGCTCTACCGTCATAAACATACCTGCCTGCAATACATCTCCGCTTTTTGGCGAGCAGGCGGGGCTTTCGTGTATCTCCAAACCCAAGGAATGACCTGTGGAGTGATTGAAGTAATCCCCATAACCTGCGGTGGCAATGATGTTTCTCGCTGCGGCATCCACATCCTTACAAGGCACGCCGTCTTTTATGGCGGCAATCGCCGCATTTTGCGCAGAAAGCACCGTGTTGTATATGCGGCGCATTTCGTCGCTTGCCTTGCCAAGCACTATTGTACGGGTCATATCCGAGCAGTAACCGCCGTAGGATGCCCCAAAATCCATAGTAAAAAACGCATTTTCCGTAAGTACATCCTCACCCGGCACGCCGTGGGGCAGTGCGCTTTTCTTGCCCGACACAGCAATGGTCTCAAAAGCAAGCCCGTCAGCACCGTTCTTTTTCATAAAATATTCCATCTCGGCGGCAACCTCTTTTTCGGTAACGCCTCTTTTTATAAATCCGAGAATATGACTAAAGCATTTGTCGGTTATGGACTGCGCCTTGCGAATACAGGCAATCTCACCGGCGGTTTTTATCTGCCGCGCTTTGCCGCAAATGTTTTTTACGGGTACAAACTCCACGCCTTCAAGAGCGGCGCGGAAACGTTCAAGCTCTTCTATAGTAACAGCGGTGCTTTCTATTATAAGCTTGCCTATGGCGTTCTCTGTCACAAACGCCTTTACCGCCTCCATTATCCCGCCAACACAGCGTATAACGGTAACGGACTTGTCAAGCCCTGCGTTCTCGGCAGAAACCGCATAACGCATATCTAAAAACAATGCAACACCATTCTTGTGGCAAAGCACCACGCCTTCCGTAGAGGGAAATCCGCTTACAAAACGGCGGTTGATATGGTCGGCAAACAGGGCGCCGTCGGCACCGTGGGCGGTGGCCGTTTTGTATGCAACGTTCATTATTCCGCCTCCGAAAGCATGCCGAACAAATAGCTGATATAGTTGTGGTAGTGGGAGAATACAATGCCCGGCTCTTGCAAATCAGGCATCCAACGCTTTACCCATTCAAGGCAAACGTAGCCGTCAAAGCCTTGTGCGGAGGCGGCACGCAAAGCATCATAAACAGGAAGATCTCCATAGCCTATCATACGGTACTTAAGCCCGTCTTTATCCATATGGCTATCCTTAACATGCATATATTTAAGGTATTTACCTATGTTTTCCGCTGTCTCCTCTACAGGCTCGTTAAAGAAACGGCAGGGATGGTTAATATCCCACAGCACGCCTGCGTTGGGGCGGTCGGTCTTTTCAATAAACTCTTTCATCACCTTGCTGTCGGCAAGTATGCTATTGGTCTCCACCAAGGGTAACGCCTTTATGCCAAGCCCTGTGGCAAAGTCGCATATAGCGCGGTAGTGCTTGATGCAAACATCCATATCTGCAGGGCTGGGATGAGGAGTTCCGTTAACCATTATACGCACAAAAGGCACACCCAACTTGTCTGCCAATATAAGATAATCTGCTGCCTCTGTCAAACAGCCGTGCTCTGCAAGGCAGGTGTCGCTTGTAAGGCAGGATATTTTAAGCTTGCCTTCAAACTTCTTCTTAACCATGTCTATACAGCCTTCTGCAAATTCGGGTATATCGGGGGCATACATATTGTTGCCTATACCTCTGATTTCAACGCCGTCAAAGCCAATATCCTTTGCAGTGGCATAAATTTCTTTAAAGCTCCAATTAGGGCAACCGAGGGTAGAAAACGCTGTTTTCATAAAAGCAAACCTCCGTTAAGTTTTTATGCGGTTTCTATTTTGCTGGCTTCTTGCAAGCCTAATTTTTCTATTGCGTATTCGCGCAGCTTAAACTTTTGTATCTTGCCGCTGGCGGTCATAAAGAAGTTATCCATAAACAGTACGTAAGAGGGCACCTTGTACTTTGCCATGTTAGCTCTTACCGCGTCCTTAACCATGTCTTCGGTTACAGTCTCGCCTTCTTTTACTATCACGCAAGCGCAAACCTCTTCCCCGTAGGCAACCGAGGGAACGCCTATAACCTGTACATCCCTTACAAATGACCGGGTATAAAGAAACTCCTCTATCTCCTTGGGATATATGTTTTCGCCGCCGCGGATAATCATATCCTTGATTCTGCCGGTTATCTTGTAGTAGCCTTCTTCGTCAACCTCGGCAATGTCGCCGGTGTGTAACCAACCGTCCTCGTCTATAGCTTGGCGGGTGGCTTCTTCCATTTTGTAATAGCCCTTCATTATGTTATAGCCTCTTGCGCAAAATTCGCCGGGCTTGCCGGGGCCAAGGGTCTTGCCTGTTTCGGGGTCTATTATCTTGGTCTCTACACCCTTAAACGCTCTGCCAACGGTAGTAACACGCTTTTCTATGCTGTCATCGGTGGTGGTCATAGTACAGCCGGGTGACGCCTCCGTCTGTCCGTAAACAATAACAATATCGCGCATATTCATGCGGTCAACAACCTCACGCATTACCTTTATGGGGCAGGGCGAGCCTGCCATAATGCCCGTGCGCATATTAGAAAGGTCGTAGGTATCAAAATCCTCCCTTTCTAACATGGCTATGTACATTGTGGGAACGCCGTGTACCGCAGTGCATTTTTCCTCCGAAAGTGCTTTAAGCACCTTGGAGGGGCTGTAAACCTCTACAGGTATCATGGTGGTGGCGTGGGTAACGCTTGCCATGGTGGCAAGCACCAAGCCAAAGCAGTGGAACAAGGGCACGCATATACAAAGCTTGTCGTTGGGGGTAAAGCCCATACCGTCGCCTATGTTTCTGCCGTTGTTAAGTATGTTGTAGTGGGTAAGCATAACACCCTTGGGAAAACCTGTTGTGCCGGAGGTGTACTGCATATTGGTAACATCGTGACAGCTTATGCCGGAGGAGGCTATCTTGTATTGCTCATCAGATACTGTGGCGGACAGCTCTTCAACCTCGCTCCAATTCATCATACCTTGACGCTTTGCATCCCCTGCGTGGATAACGGTCTTAAGGCGCGGCACACGGGGGCTTTTAAGCTGACCGATAGGGCAGGTCTTAAGCTCGGGGCACAGCTCTTCAATAATATCGCCGTAATTAATGGTCTTTGTGCCCTCAACCATAACCAAAACCTTGCTGTCAGATTGGCGCAGCAGATACTCTAATTCAAAAAGCTTATAGTTGGTGTTAACGGTAACAAGCACTGCGCCGATTTTAGAGCAGGCAAAAAGGGTAAGAAACCATTGGGGCACATTGGTTGCCCAAATAGCCACGTGGTCACCCTTGCCAACGCCTATGGCAAGAAAACCCTTTGCTATGCGTTCTGCTTCTTCGTTAAGCTCTTTCCAGGTGCGCATATAGGGTCTGTCGTTATATTTAATAGCTGTACGGTCGGGATATTTTGCCGCAACCGATGAGAGATAATCACCCAAGGTTTGTTCAATATATGTGCCGTTATTCATCGTCTGTTTTCTCCTGTCTTTCAATAAGCTTTTCTAAATCTTCTTTGCTGTAGTTATATGTCTTGCCGCAAAATTGGCACTTAAGTTCTGTTCCGCCTTCCGCTATCATGTCTTTTATCTCGTCAAGACCTGTAGCAAGCAAAGCTCCGTCGGTCTTTTTACGACTGCATACACAGCGATAACTGCTTGTCATACTGTCAAACAGCTCAAACTCTATTCCCTTTAGGTACAGCCCTGCAATATACTCCAAATCGTGGCTTTCCACCAAATTGCTTATGGGCGGTATATCCTTTAGATTTTCTTCTATCTTGTCTATTATGGAGGGGTCAGCAAAAGGCAACAACTGCAAAAGCACGCCGCCGGCAGATATGGCCTTATAGTCCTTGCCTACTCGTACGCCAAGAGCGCAAACGGTGGGCACCTGTTCGCTTTGTGCGTAATATGCCGCTATATCCTCTGCAATCTCACCGCTTTGAATCTTAAGCGCGCCAACATAAGGTTCGGGTAGGCCGGCTGCGTCTCTTAATACATACAAAGTGCCGTTGCCGATGGCGGCGGCTACGTTTAGCTTGCCGTCAAGCCTTTTGGGTGGGTCTGCGGCGGGGTTGCTTATATATCCCCTTACGTTGCCCATATAGTCTGCACTTGCCATTACGCTGCCTGCCACGCCATCGCCCTTAAAGCGCAGAGTCAGCAGGTCGTCCTTTTCTCCCAACAGACTGCCCATCATCGATGCCGCCGTAAGCACCCTGCCTAACGCCGCGGTGGCGGTAGGCGCGGTAATATGTATCTCTGCCGCCTTGTTTACTATGGCGGTACTGTCCATAACTATTATGCGGGCACTGCCATCTTTTGTTATGCCTCTTATAAGATTATCCATAAAACGTATTCCTCAAAAAATATATATCAGCCCTGTGCTCTGCCACCAACGCTTTTGGCAACAAAATATGCCTTTTCGCTCTCTAACGTAAAAGGTGACATATCTGTATTCCCGTAAACGGCGCACAGCTCAAAGCCGTTGTCTTTAAGCAACTTTTCCACCGTGCGGATGGCGTAGCAACGCTGGCGCTGAACCTGGTCGCCCCGCAGATAACTGCCATCGCCTTGGTTTTCAAAATAGCTTAAATAAAAATCACACAGCCCGCGGCTTTTGTTGTAGCGGTTTTGCCAAACCAACATACCGTCGCTGTCATCATAAACATAGGCGTTGTCCGCAAAAACCTTGCTGTATCTGTAAGGCGCGTTAATATCAAACACAAAAACACCGCCCTTTTGGGTGTAATTGTTAACCAAAGAAAAACAGCTTGCCACATCGGCGGTAGATAATAAATAGTTTATACAGTCGTAACTGCACAAAGTTGCCTGCACTGTTCCGTACAGCTCAAAATCCCGCATATCCTGGCACAAAAGCAGGGCGTTTGTACCTGCACATTTGCCAAAAGCCTCTGCCAGCATTTCCTCACTGCCGTCCACGCCAACTACGTCAAAGCCCTTGTCACACAGCCGCTTTGTCATCTCGCCTGTGCCACAACCAAGGTCCAAAACCTCCTTAACCGCCACATCCGAAAACTTCTCGCAAGCAGAGAGAAAAAACGCCAGATACTGTTCGTATCCGGCGGTGTTGAAACGGTCATAACAAGAGGCTATCAAAGAAAAGCCTGTATTCATTTTACTCCCCTTGTTCTTTAAGTCTACCAAGCAAAAGCTCATATCCGCCGCTGCCGTACTTGCGGGCACGGTTAACGCGTGTAACCGTAGCGGTAGATAGCCCTGTTGCCGCGCATATCTCAAGATATGTTCGGCCTTCCTCCAACATTCTTGCCGCAACAAGTCTGTTGGACATCTCCTGAAGTTCAGCAATGGTGCAAAGATCTTCAAGTAAAGCTTCCGCCTCTTCCGGAGTTTTAATTTGCACAAGTGCGCGGCACAAAAAATCTGTTTTTTCGTTCTTTACACGCTCGTTCATCGTAAAGCTCCTTCTCTTTTACACAATAGTTGATTATAAAGCATTTTATTGCAAAATACAAGGGTTTTTCTATTATTTTTTATCATTTCAATGTTAAAATATCATTAGAACCTTGTAGCAATTTGTAAAAATAATCATATCTATGTAGTAAGGCTTTATGCCCGAAAGGAGATTTGATATGACAGGCTTTGATGAAAGCTTTAATATAGATGCCCAGATGGCCGCCTCTCTCTGCGACCATCAGCCTCAAATGGTGCTGGCCATGGCATACGTGCCCAACCAATGCTGGGGCGACCTGTATGACGAAAACCTCGCTCTGCTTAAAGGCACCCTTTTCCCCGACCTTGACAAGCCCTTTACCGGCAGAAAGCAGGTGCGCCATGGATAGAGATGCTCTTCTTAAACGCCTTATGGCGGCAGATTTTGCTCTGCACGAGACGGTGTTGTTTTTAGACTCCCACCCCAAAAACAAAAAAGCTATGGAATATTACAAAAAAATGCAAGCAGTAAGAGAAGAGCTTGCAGAGCAGTTCCGCAAGAATTACGGCCCCTTAACCTATTACGAGGTTAAAAGCAGCGACTGGAACTGGACAGATTGTCCTTGGCCGTGGCAGAATTGACAGGAGGGCATTGATATATGTGGATATATGATAAAAAATTGCAGTACCCCGTTAATATTAAAAACCCCAATGCCGCCCTGGCAAAGCTTATAATAAGTCAGTTTGGCGGTCCGGATGGCGAGCTTGGCGCCTCCATGCGCTATTTAAGCCAACGCTATACCATGCCCTATCGCGACGTAATAGGTATCCTCACCGATGTTGGTACGGAAGAGCTTGCGCATATGGAAATTGTCTGCGCTATAGTGTATCAGCTTACCCGCAACTTAACGCCGGAGCAGATAAAGGAGCAGGGCTTTGATGCCTACTTTGTAGACCATACTACAGGCTTGTATCCCGTTGCCGCCAGCGGCGTGCCGTGGAGCGCAAACACCTTCCAAAGCACCGGCGATTCCATTGCAGACATCATGGAGGATATGGCAGCAGATGCCACGACCGCCAAAGAACAACCACTATTTCAGAAAGCCCGAAAACCGTTGGTATGACTGGCTTTTCGGCACGCCCAAGCTTTTCGCAAAAATGGCATACCTGCTTTTCATTAAGAACAACTTGACCCCATTTTACACTAATTTTTACAAAACTCACGATAGGACAAGCTGTTTCCGAGAGATTATATTCAAACCTCTTTCGAATAAACAATGATTTCAGAAAAACAAAAGCACCGCTAAAAAGTGGTGCTTTTGGTGAAATTTGATCCCTTGTTTTCAGTTACTTTAATTCGTTAAAAGACTATCGTGTATTACTTCCGTATTCGAATAATCAAATTCTTCGTGTTGCCAAAACTTAATTTTCATTTCGTATGTATTTTCATATATGTCTTTGTAGATTATTGCAATATTAACTAAAACTCCATACGGCTGTTCGCTTGTTACTTCTACCTCTTTCTCTAAAACATCTTTATTCGCCAATGGAATATACGGTAATTCAACTTCGCAGTTATCGCTGTCGCACGAAATCACTTTTATCGGTATTCCTATACTCTGTGAAATGTTCGTTATGTTAATTTTCACTTTCATTGCGTGACAAGTGTGTCCGTCCTCATCCGGAATTGCAGCCACTTTACAACACCGGACTTTAAAGAAAGGCTTTGATCCTAACCGCAAATCTTTTTGCCGATTTCTTTCTTGTATTGCAACAGAAAATTGAACTCCCAACAAACCTATAAAAGCCGGCATTGCAGTTATAACGAGAGATGATACCGTTTGCAACAATTCCATTACCTGTGTCGCAAACGGCAGTTTGGATGATACAAAAAACAATATGGTCAAAAAGCCAAATATACCTAAGAATCCAAATCCACCACTGATAAGATTGCCCTTTTCCCTATATTCAGTCATTAAATCCTTGATATTCCACGACCACAACACAAAGGAAAAAGAAACTATCCCTAGGGCAAACAAAACCAGTTCAGCTATTATAACCCAAAAAAGCCAAGTTTGTTCTGTGCTATCATACAAAACAGCGCACACAACAATAGCAACAAACAAACACACCAAAGAAACTATAAAAATCAACTTGACTTTTTTTCTATCTCTTTTGTTGTTTACAACTTTCAAAATCTACACCTCTACTTTTTATTTCCCATCCCACTTCAAATATCCTAACGTTCAATTGAATAACTCAAGCATTGCATTAAACCGCCAAATTACATATCCATTGCGTTTTCATCAAGCAGGAAATGTTCGATACCGATATAGAGAATGCCGTCGTCGTCGTGCCAAGGAATTATATTATCCTTGACCACAACGATTTTTTTGAAGGAATCTCCGACACGTTTTAAGGAACGGATCTCCTGAGCTCGCTTTTCTTCATCAGCAATAGTAAGCGCAGACTGAACATAATACTTTTTGCTGCCTTTGTTTGCTACAAAATCAATTTCCAGTTGAGTACGTTTGCTTTTTTTGTTCTCGTCCTTGTAGCAATATTCAACTAAGCCTACATCTACGCTGAAATCACGATTGCAAAGCTCGTTGTAGATAATGTTTTCCATAATATGATTCTCTTCCTGCTGACGGAAGTTGAGCCTTGCGTTGCGCAAACCCACATCGCTGAAATAATACTTCAGCGGCGAGCCGATGTATTTTCTTCCTTTAACATCATAGCGATTCGCTTTGTAAAGCATAAAGGCGTCAATGAAGAAGTCCAAGTATCTGCTGACGGTGTCGTCGCTTATGTTCACTTGTCTTTCGCTTTTAAAGGTCTTAGCGATTTTGCCTGCGTTAGTCAGCGAACCAACGGATGAAGAAACGATATTTAATATATCATCAAGAACAGACTTGTCGTTTAGTATTTTATTGCGTTCGATTATATCTCCGAGATATATTTTGTCGAACAACGATTGCAGATATTTTGCTTTTTCTTCGTGCCCTTTTCTCTTCATTACAAGAGGCAGGCCGCCATAGGTATAATACTCCGGCCACGCATCACGTTTGTCGCCGTCAAAAGCGTTATAAAACTCCTCAAAGGACAAGGGATTGACACGAATCTCATCCCCACGGCCGCGAAACTCGGTGAGAATGTCGGATGACAACATTTTGGAATTGCTGCCGGTTACATATACGTCAACATTTTCGCGCTTCATAAGGCCGAGAACAACATCTACAAACCCTATCTTATCCTCAATGCCTTCAATATAAGGGTTTTGAATGGTAACGACCTTCTGTATCTCATCAAGGAAAACGTAATAAGTTTTGCTGTCGTCGGAAGTTAAGCTTCGAATATACTTGCCAAGCTCAAGAGGATTGCGGTATTTAATATTCTCGTCATCGTCAAGCGCAAGGCATATAATGCATTCATCCTCTACTCCGATAGATTTTAAATAGCTTTTGTATATGTTGAAAAGAAGGTAAGATTTGCCGCATCGTCTGATGCCGGTGATAACCTTAACCAAGCCGTTATCCTTTTTTGAAATTAATCTTTCGAGATATTTTTTTCTTTCAATCATAGCCATGCCTCTTTCGGTAATTTTGCGTATTTACACAGTCTTACGGACTCTATTATAGCATGCACTTAACACTTAGTCAATATTCGCTTTCGGGAATTTTGCGTATTTCTACAAATTTTGGTGCAGCCAATTAAATCTTTATATGAAAAAATAAATTTTCTAAATTTTTTATGGACATTTTTCCCTTTTTCGACATTATATTAGGTAGAACATCGGGAAGCTGTAATTCAACTCTTTTGCAAAGACTAAAATTATTTTAGCTTCAAGCGTTTGTCATTTAACCTGTTATGTTTTCAGAAATTGTGTAAAAGATTGTAGATAAAAAACAACATCTTTAAGGAATAAAGTGACTATTATGATTTTCAGAAAAAAACGCAAGAACAGAGATAATTCCTTACCAAGGATTTTCCCACTTTCTCCGGACTCTGGCTTGGACAATAACAAATTATCCGGATTTGATGTATATAAAAACCATTTAACCGCCGCGCTTGAGAACTCTCGCATACATAACATAGTATTAACCGGAAATTTCGGAATAGGCAAGAGTAGCGTGATTCGCTCTATCGAAAAAGAGTATATCAAAAGAAAAAGAGCCGGTTTTTTGTATGTATCCTTGGGAGATTATACATCCCCTATCTCGGAAATAAAAGCTATACCCAATGAGAGTATAAGGAAACTCAAAAAAAACAATGTCAAAAATGATGTTATACATCAGAATCTTTTGGAAAGACGGTTGCTGTTTCAAATATATGTGCGTTTTCGCAGAAAGCAGTTACCCGCCAGCAGCTTTAAGATGGTCCAAGAGCATGGTTTTTTGTCAAAAATAGGGATTCCTTTTTGGTGTGCTATCTCATCATTCATAATATTTTTGCTTTGCTTTTTTGATGCCATAAGCAATTTAATCTCCGAAGGCATCACCCAGCTTTATAGTTGGTGTTTTCAAAAAGCGAATATGAGTGTCGAAGAACAGACAAATAAATTGCTACGCCTTGCGGAAACGATCAGGCATTGTGAATTGTGGGCACATGCGTTACTTTATTTGTTTGTGGCAATAATAATTGCCGTTTCTGTTGGCTTCATTGTTATGCGAGCTATTCCGAAATTGCGCATAAAAGCACTGAACATTAAGACGAACACCTTAGAAGCAACTTGTGAAAATAACGCTTGTGAATCTTATTTAGATCAATATACGACCGAGATTGTCTATTGTTTGGAAAAAATAGCGAACAAAATCTCCTATACCCTTGTAATCGAAGATTTAGATAGGCTTAATGAAAAGTCGTGTGTTGATATTTTTACTCGCTTGCGCGAGATTAATCAATTGGTTAATCTTCGTCTTTCAAAGAAAAAAAGCAATAAACATATGCGCTTTATATATGTTGCAAACGACTGGATGATAAGTCGTTTAAATTGCTCGAAATTTGCAGATTACATTATGCCCGTTTTCCCCAGATTGAACGAGAAAACTGCAGAAGACATTTTAACAGTTAACCTTTCTAAAACCATCGAAGATATCAACCAAAAGCTCGAAGTTGACCTTAAAATCGATACTTTTAATGATATTATAAAATTAATTGCTCCGTTTTTAAAAGATTATCGGCTTCAATATGCTGTGTTAAATGAATTTTCATTGCTTTTTAGAATTTATTACGAAAGCAATAAGGGTAATAAGGAAAATTCTACTATAGATTCTGTCGCAAAGAATGTTTTAGCAATGGCGTTTTATAAAAATCTTTTTCCTAATGACTATAACAAAATAAGCACAGGCGAAAGCTCTGTTTTTCCAATATATAAGCCGTATGATTTTAGCAACGAAAAGGAACGATCTTTGCTTGACGCTCTTACCAATAGCAGTAATCCCTTGCTTAATTGTAGTTGCTTATACTACGCTGGGTACTCTAGCGAAAATATTATAAAATTATATAAGGCCAAATTAGATACCAACCTTGCAGAAACGCTAAACTACATAAAAAACGACAATTCTATCGAGGTAGAGAGAGCTTTATATAATTATTGTGATAGTTTGACATATGCCATTGCTTTGTCAAAAGAAACAACGGAGTGCTATGAGAATGCACGACTGGTTATCACCGTTTTACTAGAACGCGGCTCGCAGCATTGGGGTTGGCTCTTTAATGAAAAGATATGGGCTATATCTGTTTTGGAAATTTTGTCCGATGAAACTTATGGCGATGAAATGCTAAAAAGACTTTTCGATTTGGCAGGATTTGATATTGAAGGCGATGAGTCAATATATGATAAATGCAGAGAAAAAGTTGTAGGTAATATTACAATATTAGGCACCGAAACTATTAGCACTGCAAGGGATTTAACTAGTCGTGAATATACAATATTGTGTTTGGGCGTAGGAGAAAAATACGTTTCCACTTTCAGAGTTACAGTAAATGCCGTCCCTATGGCAGTTACAAGAACAAGCGTATATGTTCCCTAAAAAGAAAGGGGTGTTTTTTTGGATGTACTATACGTTGAACGTTTAGATCTGGATTCATATACATTTAGACCCGTTAAAGGTTTTGTTGAGACAAATATGCTACAACAAGCCTTAGATCCTTTCTTCGTTCATACGAAGGGACTTCATGTAGCTTTGATTTGTCAAGATAAACCATTAAGCGAAGAGGCCCTTTTCAGTTTTTTTGAATATGACTACACAAAAATTGTTAAAAAAGACACCAAAAATAGCAATTATATAGTCGGTGATTGGAGAAACGGGCATTATGTATATTGCGGAAAAGAAAATGATTTGTTGAAAGCAATAGAAACGATAATTAAATGCATGGGGCTTCTCGGACGAGATGTGACAAAGGCAAACTGTTGCTTAAAAGGGATGCGAACCATATCGCAAATAATAGCCACTATTTCCGGTCCAATCAATGAAGTTTGGCGCTCTTTTTATGCAAGCAAGCTTTCTGATTGTTTAATATCCACAAGTGAATGCGCGGCCGCTTGCGCGGATATACGAATTTTGATACGCTTGCCTGCAAAATGCTTTGAAATTTTTAAAAGTGATGGTTGTTATTTTCCTAGATTTTTTGACAGTGTTGTCAAAGGCGTGTCAGAAACAAGACAGTACGCCAGACATACCAAATATGTATTGGTGGAAGAGTTGTTTAAGGATTTTTGTAAAGAAAACAAAATAAAAATGGACCATTTTACAACAAAGCCCATTATTGAATATGTCGTTAATGCTTTTTCAAAAGGCATAAATGACAAAAACACTTTAGGCATATACGAATCTAAAGTGTTAAAAGATTTTAACAATTATTTAACCATTCTTATAAACAAAAGACTGTCTTCCAACTCTAATGAGGTAATGCTCCGACCATCTGAAAAAGATATACTTGTTAAAATTTCAGAAGACCCTGAACGCTAAAAAGAACGGAAGTGAATAGATATGAACAAAGAAAACCACTACTTAAACAGCCAAACAACACGTTCCCTGTACGAACAATACGTAAACGGCGGTAGTATCAATTACGACAACAAAAGCCGATTTGAAAGAAAAAGTGATTTCAGAAACGATTTGTCCCAATACAATATAAAAAACCGTACTGTAGTTTATGGGACTTCGTGTAAATGGGACACACTGAACTGTAGCGGTGTACCTATGGATTACGATACCAAAGAAGGAATTGTATATGTTGATGGTTCTGATTCTCACACATTGCTAATTGGCTCAACGGGTTCAAAAAAGAGCCGCCTTGTTGTAATGCCTACGGTTCGTATCATCGCCGCCGCATGCGAAAACATGATCATATGCGACCCAAAAGGAGAAATCTACCGAAGAACTATTGGCTTTTTGCGAGATAATGGTTACAAAATCCATGCAATTAATTTGCGCGAACCGCAAAAAGGCGATGGATGGAATATGTTAGCAGTCCCTTATGAACTGTATTGCGAAAACGAGATTGATAAAGCTTGTGAGTTTATCAATGATATGGCTATAAATTTAATTCCGATTGAAGCCAAGGACCCCTATTGGGATTATAGTGCCAGAGATGTGTTGTTTGGGTTGATATTACTTTTGTTTAGGATTTGCAAAGTAATGGATTTGCCAAACAACATAGTTAATATGCAAAATGTCATAAGACTAAAAGAAGAACTTTTTTCGTCTTCCGTCAGTTCAACTATTCAAAGCTCTGAGATTTGGAAATTTGCCAAAGAGGATACCCTTATCAGAATGAGATTAAACGGAACTGTAATTTGCCCCGAAAAAACATTATCTTGTATTATCAGTACCTTTGATCAACATATGTCTTGCTTTTTATTGCAACCGCAAGTTACCGAAATGTTATCAACATCAACTTTTGATGTGCATGATTTTGGTTTTGGGAAAAATGCGCTT
>JAZUQW010000198.1:0-4304 GCA_045605905.1 Eubacteriales bacterium | reverse complement strand
TCTTATCTATTCTCTCTTATCTCTTATCTGCTGATAGTATAAATCTTTTATACTATCAGCATCGCGTCTTCGAAGTTTACGGCATATAAGATGCAAAACTTCGATAAGTGAAAAGATAAAAGTGAAGAGTGAAAAGAAATGATTGCTTTTTGCTTTGGCAAAAAGCCTCATTTTCTCTTATCTTTTCTCTATTATCTCTTCTCTGTTGATAGTATAAATCTTTTATACTATCAACATTGCGTCCCCAAAGGAGAAAAAGCGGTATCTTTTTTCTACTGCCTGCCTGTACAACTCCATAGTGTTTTCGTAACCCGCAAAAGCAGAAACCAACATAATAAGCGTGCTTTCGGGCAAATGGAAGTTTGTTATAAGCCCATCGATAAGCTTAAACTTTTTGCCCGGATACAAAAAAATATCCGTTTGTCCTTCATAAGGATGGAGTATTCCGTTTTCGTCTACAGCGCTTTCCAAAGTGCGGCAAGAGGTAGTGCCCACAGCGATTATTCTGCCGCCCTCTGCCTTTATTTTGTTTATGCGGGCGGCGCTCTGCTCGCTTACCCTTATGTACTCGCTGTGCATTTTGTGGTTACGCAGGTCTTTTTCCTTTACGGGGCGGAAAGTGCCCAAGCCCACGTGCAACAGCACCTTTTCTATATGCACACCCTTTTCGATAAGCTTTTCCATAAGCTGCGGAGTAAAATGCAATCCTGCGGTGGGTGCTGCGGCACTGCCCTTTTCGTTTGCATATACTGTTTGATAGCGGTCCTTATCTGCAAGCTTTTCTTTTATGTATGGAGGTAAGGGCATTGCGCCTATCTCCTCCACCACCTCTAAAAACGGGCGGTCGCAGTTAAAGCTTATAAGCCTTGTACCTTCTTCGGCAAGCTCGGTCACCTCACCCGTAAGAACTCCGTCGCCAAACACCAAGCGAGTGCCCGGGCGGGTCTTTTTACCGGGGCGTGTAAGACATTTCCAAACGACACCTGCGCCTTTCTCTTGGGAAAGCAGTACCACCTCAATTTCTTCTGCCTTACCTTCCCTGTGTGCCCACAGGCGGGCAGGTATAACCTTGGTATCGTTTACCACAAGGCAGTCACCCGCTTGCAAAAAGTTTTCGATATCAGTAAACACGCCGTGGTGAACCGCGCCGCTTTGGCGGTCAAAGACCAATAGGCGGGAAGAAGACCTGTCGGCAAGAGGAGTTTGAGCGATAAGTTCTTCGGGCAAATCATACCAATAGCTTGAAAGATTCATTAAATCCATAGTTTTCCACCGTTGACAAATTTGTATAATTATGTTAATATGTAGCAGTATGTATCAATACAACTAAACTGTTACTATTATATACCATTTTGCGGCGTTTTTCAAGGAGGATATTTTTATGTCTAAAAAAACCATTTTTACAGGTATAGCCACAGCCCTTGTTACCCCTATGACCGAACAGGGCATAGACTATGAAAATTTTGCAAAGCTTGTGGAGTTTCAGATAAACAGCGGCATTGACGCGTTGGTTGTTTGCGGCACCACCGGCGAAGCTTCAACTCTTACCGATGAAGAACACAGAGACGCTATAGCCTTTGTAGTTAAGCAAACGGCGGGGCGTGTGCCTGTTATTGCCGGCACCGGCAGTAACGATACCGCTTACGCTATAGAGCTTTCAACCCACGCTAAAGAGGCGGGCGCTGATGCCCTTTTGCTTGTAACTCCCTACTATAACAAGGCCACCCAAAAGGGTCTTGTAAATATGTTTAACGAGATAACCGAGGCGGTTGACCTGCCTGCAATACTCTATAACGTACCCTCACGTACCGGCTGTAATATGCTGCCCAAGACCTATAGAGAATTGGCGGAAAACCCCCGTATAGTTGCGGTTAAGGAAGCAGGCGGCAACATATCTGCCGTTGCAGAAACCATAAATCTTTGCGGTGACAAGTTGGCGGTATACTCCGGCAACGACGACCAGATAGTGCCCATAATGTCCCTTGGCGGCATTGGCGGTATAAGCGTGCTTTCCAACCTTATGCCTGCAGAGACCGCAAAAATGGCAAGACTATATCTTGAAGGCAAGGTTAAGGAAAGTGCCGCTATGCAAATAGACTTTATTCCTCTTATCAACGCTTTGTTCTGCGAGGTTAACCCCATACCCGCAAAAGCGGCAATGGAAAAGATGGGCTATTGCGGCAACTATATACGCAGTCCCCTTACAGAGATGGAGCCTGAAAACAAAGAAAAGCTTTTTGCTATAATGAAGGCACACAAACTTATATAAGGATGTTTTGTTTATGAAGCTTATTATAAACGGCGTTTTTGGCAGAATGGGCAAGGCGGTTGCCGCACTTGCCGCCGCTGACCCTGATGTGCGCGTGGTTTGCGGTGTGGATATCGCCTCCGGCGCGGCAGATTTTCCCGTTGCGGAAAGAATTGACGACTATACCGGAGATGCGGATGTTATTATTGATTTTTCTCATCACAGCGGCACCGCGGCTGTGTGTGACTACGCGGCAAGAAGAGGCATCCCCGCGGTTATAGCAACCACAGGGCATACCGAAGAGGAAAAGGCTTATATTGCCGCCACTGCAGAAAAAACCGCTATATTTGCATCTGCAAATATGTCTCTTGGCGTTGCCCTGCTTTGCAAGCTTTGTAAAGAAGCGGCGGCATTTCTTGACGGCGCGGATATTGAGATAACCGAAAAGCACCACAACAAGAAGCTGGATGCACCCAGCGGCACCGCTCTTATGATAGCCGACGGTATAAAATCCGTTAAGGAAGAAAGCTATTACGTTTTTGACCGTTCTAAAGAGCGCCGCCAAAGGGAAAAGGCAGAGATCGGCATCCACGCAGTTAGGGCGGGTAATATCGTTGGTGAGCATGAGGTTCTTTTTGCCTTGGGCAACGAGCATATTACCATATCTCACAGCGCTTTTAATAGAGAGCTGTTTGCCGATGGCGCATTTAAAGCGGCAAGGTTTTTGGTTGGAAAAGCGCCGGGGCTTTATAATATGGAGGACCTGCTTGCTGAAAAGTAGGCACGTTTTTCGAAAGGAACTGATATAATATGGCAAGACGTGCAGGCGTGCTTTTAAACATATCTTCCCTGCCCTCTCCCTACGGAATAGGCGGTTTGGGCAAAGAAGCAGTGGATTTTGCAAAACGAATAGCGGACATGGGCTTTTCACTTTGGCAGATACTGCCCACCGTCCCTTTGGGTGGCGGCAACTGCCCCTATGCAGGCCCCTCTGCATTTGGCGGTAATGTTTTGTATATCGACCCTGACGGTTTGGAAGAGATGGGGCTTATAACCGCGGCAGAAAAGACAAGCGCCGTATATGACGGCAGTCCCTACACGGCGGCTTATGATTTTGCCGCCACCGCCAAGGACAAGCTGACAAGACTTGCATTTAGCAGAGCGGACAGCGCGCTTTTAAAAAAAGTTGCGATGTTTGGCGAAGCCCACCCCGAGGTTAAGGACTATGCCCTGTTTGCGGCGATAAAGGATGCGGAAGGCGGCAAGCCTTATTGGGAGTGGGGCATCTACAGCGACCATAGCTATGCCTGTGCCAACAAAGGGAAGTACGAGGCGGAGTATTTGTATCGCCTGTTTTGCCAATATATATTTTTTACCCAATGGGCGGAGTTTAAAAAACAAATAAACAAGCTTGGGGTAAAGATTTTTGGGGATATGCCTATTTATGTAAGCGCCGACTCGGCAGAGCTTTGGGCGCACCCCGAAATGTTTTTGCTTAACAAACGGACAGGCAGACCCGAAAAGGTTGCGGGCGTGCCGCCGGATTATTTTTCGGAAGAGGGTCAGCTTTGGGGCAACCCACTGTATGACTGGAAGGCAATGAAAAAAGACGGTTACCGTTGGTGGATAAAACGCATCCAAGCGGGGGGCGAGCTTTTTGATTTGTTGCGTATAGATCATTTTCGCGCTTTGGCTTCTTATTGGGCGGTCCCCGCCACGGCAAAGACCGCAAAGGAGGGCTCGTGGGAAAAGGGACCTGCCATGGGGCTGTTTAAAGCCCTTGCGGGTAAGACCGACTGCGAGATAGTGGCAGAGGACCTTGGCACTTTTGGCGAGGATGTTGTAAAGCTGCTTAAGGATACAGGTCTGCCCGGTATGCGAGTGGTTCAATTTGGATTTGCACCGGGGGAAAACTCCGAGCATTTGCCTCACAACTATGTGCGTAACACCGTTGCATATATCGGCACCCACGATAACAACACCCTTTTGGGTTGGCTGTGGGAGGCAACACCCGCGGAGAGGGAGTTTGCCTTGGACTACTGCGGCGCAAGCCGTG